>JAQCGX010000014.1:0-12500 GCA_027619975.1 Nitrospinota bacterium | reverse complement strand
CGCAAGAGGCCTTAAATTTGTTAGTCCAGGGTAATACCCTTTTTCTAAAACATTTAAGCTCTGCAAATGATAATGGTCACGACCATTTTAAGAGCAAGCTACTTGAACTTGTCAGAGGAGATCACACGCCATGTTGCGCCATCCTAAATTGTTCGGATTCTCGCGTTCCTTCAATGTAAATATTTAACGAGGACATTGGGGATTTGTTTGTCATTCTTTCAGCTGGAAACTACCCGCCCTTGCCAGCATTGAATATGCGGTGATAAAGCTCAAGGTGCCGCTAATTGTCGTTTTGGGGCATAGCTGCTGTGGAGCCGTGCAGGCGACTTTAGATAGGGAATTGACAGGTTTCGAGTTACCAACAGTAAACCTTAATGCGTTAGCTGATGAACTGGTTTCATCTGTTCAGGAAGCCATCCAAAATAATGAGGCAAAAATGGAAAAAGATGATTTGTTGAAGGAAGGGCATTTGCGCTGGGAGTCGTTGGGCGAATTTCTGGCTCTGTCAGAATCCCTGGCGCATTTGGCGAGAAAAAACCAACATGCCAAAGCCCAGGTATTGGCAGAGACTCTTGATCGAGCAGCAGGCAAGTTGATGGAAAATAAAAAATCACCCGGTCGTAAAGTGAAAGCGGGAATGCGTCCGAGTGCAACGTTCAATAAGATATTGGACAGCCTGGCTCCGGTCGCTTGATGAGTGAAGAAAACAAGCCACTCATAGCCATTATTATGGGCTCAAAATCCGACTGGGAAACCATGCGTCATGCAGCGGAAACTTTGAAGCTACTTACTGTGCCGCATACGGTGGAGGTTGTATCGGCCCACCGGACACCCGACAAGTTGTTTCAGTTTGCCGGTAATGCCGAACAACGGGGCATCGAGGTGATTATCGCTGGCGCTGGAGGCTCTGCGCATTTGCCAGGTATGACCGCAGCCAAGACTTCACTGCCCGTACTTGGAGTGCCTGTTCAATCCAAAGCTCTCAATGGCATGGACTCGCTTCTTTCAATCGTTCAAATGCCCGCTGGAATTCCGGTTGGAACGTTGGCCATCGGCCGGGCAGGAGCTGTCAATGCCGCATTGTTGGCCGCAAGCATTCTCGCAAACAAGTACCCTCAAATCAAAACGGCGTTAAAGAATTATCGAAAACAACAAACTGATAGCGTGTTGACAAACCCTGATCCACGTGAGAGTGATTGATGAATATCGGTATATTAGGCGGTGGTCAACTCGCTCGTATGATGGCCGAAGTTGGTAGCTCGCTCGGGCTAAGTTTTATTTTCTTTTGTCCCGATAGGTACGCTTGCGCTGCGCCTTTTGGGGAGCATCTCTACGCCCCCTATGACGATACAAGCGCACAAAAGCGCTTTGTCAAGTGGGCCGATGTCGCGACTTACGAATTTGAAAACATCCCGTTGTCAGTAGTGGAATCGCTCCAGCAACAAATTCCGCTTCATCCTGCATCTTCGGTTTTGTCTGTGGCCCGAGATCGCCTAGCTGAGAAACTCCTCTTTCGTACCCTAGGAATTCCTACGGCAAAATTCGCTCCGGTTGATAGCTTGGAGCAATTGATAAATGCCCTGGAAGACATTGGTCTTCCAGCCATCCTCAAAAAACGCACTCAGGGTTACGATGGAAAAGGCCAAGCTTTGTTACGTAAAGCAAGCGACCTTTCTGCAGCGTGGGAGAGGGTTGGAAAAGTCCCATGCATCGTTGAATCCATGGTGGCATTCAGGCGAGAACTTTCTATCATCGCGGCTCGCAATCAAAAAGGTGAAATTGTCTTCTATCCAGTGAGCGAGAACCACCATCGCGATGGAATACTGCGTCTAGCGATCAGTCGACAAGATGACCCAATGCAAGTCCGAGCCGAAGCGAAAATTAGAGGTGTTATGGATAACCTGGATTACGTAGGTGTGATGGCGCTAGAATTTTTTCAAGTTGGAGATCAGCTATTCGCCAATGAGTTAGCGCCTCGCGTGCATAACAGCGGTCATTGGACAATCGAAGGCGCAGAAACTTCGCAATTCGAGAACCATCTGCGAGCCATTTGTGGACTTCCTTTGGGCAAAACCTCATCGGCGCAAACTTCGGCAATGGTTAACTTGATTGGTCGTTTGCCAGTGGAAGCGCAAATCCGCAATATTGCAGGCGCTTCATTGCATTTTTATGGTAAGGAAGAGCGACCAGGACGCAAGGTCGGACACGTTACCCTGACCAGTGGTGATTGTTCGCCTGAAGAATTTGACCTGCGTCTAGCGGCTTTACTTCAACTCGCTGGTGAGACTGAATTAGCTAGTCGTAATTTTTTTAATTTTACCGGAGTAAATCCTCACTAATTTTGCCAAATAAAAAGTTCAGTTTTGATACGTCATCATGGTTCTTGGCATTATGAAATGTTCGACTTCTTTAGACAGTTTTGTTAATTCAAAAAATCTATGTAATAAATTTTAAAAATCGTTATTTGCAAAGAATCATCTTAAATATTCTTTAAACCAGATCTTTACAAGATATAGGTCATGACCATCCCGATTCTTATTCTCATTTTTCCTCTTTTAGCTGGAATCCTCATTGGGGTCTTTGGCAAATGCATGCCCTCTCATGTGGCCCGGGTAGGAGTCATTGCAACGGCAAGCTCATTTTTCCTTTCTGTTTGGACTCTCTTTTATGTGAGCACAGAAGGCCCAATCCATTTGATGCTGTGGCCGTTAAACCCTGAAAACTCCTCCGTTTTAAAAGTTGGAATGTTGATTGATCGGCTCACGGCCGTCATGATGGTGTTGATCACAAGTGTCAGCACAGTTATTCATGTTTATTCGATTCGATATTTAGAGGGCGATCCCGGTTATGCTCGATTTTTCGCGCTGTTGAGCTTTATGACTTTTGTGATTCTTTCTCTTGTTTCTAGCCCGAACCTGTTCATGCTGTTTGTGTTTTGGCAGTTATTAAGTTGGGCACTCTATCTAATTCTCGCATTTAATTTTTCCAACCGTCCGGCTTGTCAGAATGCATTTAAAACTTTTTTTGTCCATCGAGTCGGGGATGTAAGCTTTCTTTGCGGAATCTTCCTGGCCTATAAATATTTCGGTACTTTAGAGTTTACTGAACTTTTTAAAACAGCGGCAGAACAGCCTCAAGTGATTTCGTTATTTTCTGGAATGTTTGATATCAGCGCTGTTACTGCGATCGCGTTATTAATTTTTGTTGGCGCGATGGCCAAATCTGCTCAATTTCCTTTACACGTGTGGTTACCCGACACGATGGATTCGCCCACCCCCGTGTCAGCCCTTATGCACGCAGGAATAATAAATGCAGGTGGGTTTTTATTGAATCGATTGGCTCCCTTTTATGTACTTTCGCCAAATACTCTTCATATCGTTTTTGTGATCGGTCTTCTGACGGTTCTACTCGGAGCCTCCATGATGCTCGCGCAAAATGACATAAAGAAAACCTTGGGATTCTCCACCATGGGGCAAATGGGCTACATGATTATGGAATGTGGGCTTGGAGCATTTGCGCTGGCTATCTTTCATTTGATCGCGCACGGTCTTTTTAAAGCAACATTATTCCTGGGGGCAGGACAAGGCATTCATGCAGCACGGGAGGAGCCAAAGTTCCCGGATTCGTCAGGCCATGGACCCAAAAAGTCTTCCAACTCATTAACCTTTATCACAGGCCTGATTCTCACGTTAATTATGCCGCTGATTATTCTTATGGTCGCGCATGGCATGTTGAATATCCCCCTACACGATGCGCATGGAGCGGTTATTTTGCTCTTTTTTGCCTGGGTTACGGCTTCTCAGGTCATGTTTAGTTTATATAGACTTCACGATGTGGCCTCCTGGAAGGTTGCCGGCGCGATGATTGTCGCCCTATTTTTTATCGGCTTTGTCTATCTTTGGGGTGCTGAGGTTTTCACACATTTTCTTTATCCCGGGCCAGGTGTATCTGATGGGTTCTTCGTGTCTGCGGCACTCAACCCACGCGTTTTTGACATACTTATTCTGTTGTCCACCGTACTCATTCTCATTAGTTGGATCAGCGTATATACCAGTTCCAAAGGGGGAAAAATATTTATCACCAATCGGGTCAATTCCTTTAGAAAACAACTTTATATTCTTTTGATCAACCGATTCTATGTGGACTTGGTTTACGTGCGATGGAGTAACAACCTGTTACGCCTGGCTCGAAAAGTAGCGCATCGTTTTTGAAACTTGACTGATAACAATTATGAATTTTGATAATACTTTTCCAGTAATTCTTGCTCTTACCCCACTCGCTTTGGGATTAGTGTGGAAGTTCTCCAATGGCTCGTCTACTACCCTTAAATCTATAGGGTTGACTGCTATTGGGGCTCTTGCTGGAGGGCTGGTTTATATGCGGTCTGCATTTGAGACAGAACCGTCCATCCTGTTTTTAGCAAGCGCTATTCTTCTCTCAGGTTTTTGTGTCATTCTCAGCCAAGAGGATACGCAACAAACCTCCGCTATCTATGCTCCTATCATGATAGTTCTTGGGCTAGGCCTGGGTGTCTTGCTGAATCAGGCAATTGTGAACAGAATATTTCTCGGTGGTCTATTAGGTTACATAGCAATCTCTCAAAATCGCGAACAACAAAATTCCATTCGTACAAAAATAATTTTTCTCCATATTACCCTTGCAATCATCTTCTCTTTGGGCTCCGTCTTCATGGGAGATACCTTGCAAATGTTTGCCAGCCTGTTCCTTGCGGTGACTTTTTTGCCGCTGGCTCCTTTTCACCTCCCATTCGTAGGGACAATTAGAGATGCTAAAGAGACTCTTTCAAGTTTTTGGATTGTCGTTTGGCTGATCATCGGGCTTGCTGAATTAAACACGCTTTACTCTTCGCTTTCAACGCAGATGCTTTTTACCTTTAGCCTTTTAGCCTTAGTAAGTGCGGTCTATGCTTCTTTAGCGTCACTTGGACAAAAATTTAATAGTTTGTTCGTTGCCTCGGCCACCGTGGCTCATGTGGCCCTTGTTTGGGGCCTTCTTGAGGTATTCCCGAGTTTCCCGAAATGGGGGATTCCTTTTGGTGTCACCCTGGCATTCGTGATGGGCGGCATCTCCCTTGCCTTTTCATTTGTTCGGCAGCGTTATGGATGGAAAACCCTTGGAAAACTTCCGGGGCTAGCCTCGCCCATGCCTCGATTTGGTGTTGCGTTGGTTCTCCTTGTGAGTTTCGCCCTGTTTCTCCCATTGTTTCCAACATTTTCAGGCCTGATGGTCATGCCAACCATTGTCATTCATGACGTTGAAATCGTCCTGATTTCGTTCCTGTTTCTTGTGGTTTGGCTAGGAGGAGGCTGGTATTTTTTGAAAATGCTCCATCAAACCGCTTTTGGAGAGGCGCGATCTGACGTTCCCTATTTTGATTTACGATTAACAGAATTTGTTGCCGTATCGGCATTACTATTAGGCGCTGCTTATAGTGGAATGATTTACTAGTGCGTCAATTTGTTTCAATCTTTCAAAAGGACAACGAGCCTAAACCATGAGTATGCTCGACGATAAAATAAGGGTTACGCCAAGTGAATCACAGCGAATAGAATTACGTTCGCTTGTGAACCTGTCGTGTGAGCCAATATCGCATTTCTGGCCGATGAAAACGTTTATCCACCACAATCCGCTTCATGGCTTGGAACATTTGACGTTTGAAAAGGCTATAAAGGAGGGGCAGCGGTTTTTGAGAGGTCGTGGCTATCTCTCCAATAGCCATAACCGTAAATACTTTCAGCAAGGTCGAATATCTGAAGATTCCATTAATGAAGCCCTAAAGGATGTATCGCAGAATGCGACTATCTCCATTGGCGAGCGAGAATTTTCCCATCTGGAGGTCTTGAGAGCCATCCTCATTCACGGTAATGGGAAAGTTGCAACGGATGTTTGTTCAGCAATTCTTCAACCCTCTCTCAATCAACCGGAAATAAGAAATCTCTTCGAGAAAATTCACGATCTATCAAAAAAGAAAGCGCCAGAGGATTTCTTAAAGGGTCATGCTGATAGGGAGAAAAAAGACCTGGCAACACAGTACACCCTTGCAGAATGGTGCGACCAAACTTTTGGGACAAATATACAGGACCAAATTAACGGCGAAATCATCAAATGGCTAGGAGGTTTTCTCGATGAAGGACACGCGCCTTGGGGTATGCCCGATAGAAAGAAAACTTTTTACAGTGCGTGGAAGGAATTAGCTTTAGGCGATGCGTCGGGTTCCATCTTGGGCATTCAAGATTGGAAAAACAAAATTCTTAATTTACCGGATCGACCTGAAGATGCGGTACTTGAAAGTCTATCCTTGTTAGCCATTCCCAAAGATTTATGGGATAGCTATTTTTCTTTGCAGTTGGCCCAATTGTCTGGGTGGACGGGATTCATTAAATGGCGCTCGGAGCAAACGGATTATGCGTGGCAAAATGCTTTTCCTATTGACCTTATCAAGTATATGGCCATCCGCCTTTTTTATGAACGTGAATTTGTGATGCTGGCATGCCAGGAAAAATTAGCAATTCCAGGCACTTATGCTTCGATCAACGAATACCTAAACAATCATCCCACTGGATATGGTCTCTATAAAGAATACCGATCGCGAGTGCTGCCAGACGAAGTGGTTAATTATTTAAACATCTCCTTGTTCACTCAGGACCCTCTAAATATAGAAGACCTTGATAAATGCGATTCAAGGTTGATTTCAATTTGGGAACAAACCAGAGAAAAACAAGAGGCCGAAGGTCAAACCTTGATTGTAATGCATCTTGCCCAATCCTTGGGTGTTGCTATACAGGATGTGGTGAAGAGTGCTCCCAATACATTAAGTACCTTGCTGGATTGGGTCGAACAGTTTCCAGAATCACAACACGGACCTATTTGGCTGGAGGCCTTTGAATCCAGCTACATCAAAGATTTTGCCAAAAAGATTTCACCCAATCTTGAAAAATTGCGCAGAAGTGATGAGCTTGAAGAACAACCTCCTGAATCGCGTCCACTGTCTCAGGCAATTTTTTGCATCGATGTTCGATCAGAATGCTTTAGAAGACAACTTGAAGAAATTGGAGGAAATGAAACGTTTGGTTTCGCTGGTTTTTTTGGTATCCCCATATGCTATCAAGGGTTTTCGAGCGAACAACAAACAGACCAATGCCCCGTCCTTCTAAAACCCAAACATGTTGTAAAGGAAATTCCTCGGGCCTCTCAAGGTAAAGCGGCAGAAAAATTTTTAGAGGGACAGGAAATCGCCAAGACGGGTCATACCCTGCTACATGACTTGAAAGAAAACATAGTCACCCCCTATGTCATGGTCGAAGCTATTGGTTGGTTCTTTGGATTTAAGCTATTCGGCCAAACCTTGCAACCAAAATGGTTCAAAAAAGCAATGTCCTGGATGAAAGATATTTTAGCGATTCCCATAAGAACGACACTCACTGTGGAAAAAATCCAGCGAGAAGAAGCCTATGAAATGGTTGCAGCCAAACACCAAGCCGCCATTTATCGATTGTTTACTGAAAAATATGATCAGCAGGGGGCCACCGTTCCTCATGATCAAGTGGAGCGCTTACGAAAACTCGCTCTGAATCAGATTCCATCTGACAGCAATGAGAATGAGGAGCTTTTTCGTTTATTGAAATGGAACGAATCTGACCTGGAGCAATTTATTGTAGCGCTCAGAAAAGACTTTAATCTTCATGAAAGAGATTTAGATCATCAGCTACAACAGATCACACAGACAGGGTTTACTGAATCCGAACAGGTTAACTATGTAGAAACAGCTCTAAGGCTTTTAGGGTTTACGAAAACGTTTGCCCGGCTTGTTTTGTTATGTGCGCATGGCAGTACTTCGGATAACAATCCCTACGAATCGGCGTTGGATTGCGGGGCTTGTGGTGGCAACCATGGGATCTCAAACGCAAGGACCCTTGCCGTTATGGCGAACAATCCACAGGTTCGGCAAAGGCTCGCCGAGAGAGGCATAACCATTCCGCCTGACACCCATTTTCTTCCGGGGCAACACGATACGACAACGGATGAAGTGGAACTCTATGATTTGGAAGAGGTCCCTGCTACGCATCGAAAAGATTTACTCAGACTACAACATGACCTCCAAGAAGCCTGTGAAAAAAATAGTCGAGAACGACTCGCTCGCTTGCCTGACGTGCCTGCTGCAAAGGAGATTGATGAGGCATCCCGGCTTTCGAAGGTGCGAAGTATGGATTGGTCCCAGGTTCGACCCGAATGGGGACTTTCTGGGCATACGGCCTTCATTATGGGGCGGCGTTTGTTGAGTCAGGGAATAAATTTTGAGGGTCGGACTTTTTTACATTCCTACGATCATTCACAAGATCCGGATGGAAAATATTTAGAAATTATAATGACCGCCCCCATGATCGTTACCAATTGGATCAACATGGAGCATTATTTTTCTACGGTTGACCCAATGGTCTATGGGGCGGGAAGCAAAGTGTATCACAATGTGGTGGGCAACATAGGGGTCATGTATGGCTCTCAAAGTGATCTATGTGTTGGACTACCAATCCAAACGGTTTTCAATGGGGATAAACCTTACCACGAGCCCATGCGGTTATTTGCTATCATTGAGGCTCCGTTGGAAAGGATTGCGACCATCGTTGAGCGACATGAAATTCTGCAACGATTGACAGGAAATCGGTGGATCAATCTTGTCGCTATACATCCCGATACCAAGAAATTGTTCCACTTTCGATTAATGAAAGATTGGCAACCCATTAATTAACCTTATCTTTTTGAGGAGATTTGAGACAACATGAGCGGCATGAAACTTCATCCAATGAAAGAAATAAAAATCATTATCGAGGGAGAGCATATTCATTTTGTTACGGATGTTCTCGACCGGATAAAAGCGAGCGGCTATACGGTTTTTAGCAATATTTCAGGAAAAGGGCATCTCGGGTTCCACGTTGGGCATTTAATGTTTAATGATACGAGTAGCTTGCAAATGATCTTGACGGTTGTTCCTGAAGAAAAACTGGATCCCATTCTCTCTGGCCTGAAGCCATTTTTGGAACGTCACTCAGGGAGTCTTTTTGTGTTGGACGCAAGTGTACTCCGACCCGATCGTTTTGATTCTAAATAAGTATGAAGCACTTTTTGAGCATCCCGATTAATCCTTCCTTTTCTAAGGGTCGGCTTAAGCCCAAAACTGGCATTAGACGTAGAATCAATTTTTATCACTACTGTCCGGGGAAAGTTAGTTGTAATTGAATGGGTTCTGTTTCGATTTTCCCGAAGTGGTTTGTGGTCAATTATGGTTTTCAGGTATTCTTTATATAAAAAATGCCTCTCGTCTTCCTTGAAATTCGGGTCACCCTTCATTCGAGAACGGCCCACAAGGGAATAAGCCTGGCAAGGAGGCCCGCCTACCAAGGCCCATTTCTTGGCCTTCCCCAGACGTTGCTTTATCAGAAACTCAACTTCGTTATGTGTGTCGATCCCAAGTGTTATCTTGAGAGACGACCTTTCAGCTTGTTTCCAATTGTCAGGATAGCCCTGTTCCAATTTATCCCGCGTGATATTAGCTGCGATATAATCATAATAGAGACTTGGAACATCGCCTGGACCAAAAGATCTAAAGAAATGCCTAAGAGTAAGGGTTTTATGTGAGAATAAATCCCTTTCTATAGACGCAACACTCTTAAAAACAGGAAGGTTGTTATCAAAAAAAAGTGAAGAAAATCCTTCGCCCAATCCGCCAGGACCAGCAAAAAGATCAATTAAGGGGTATACGTTTGAATTCTTTTTCATATTCCATATATCGTCAAATGACTATGGGGAAACACTAACACACCACACATCATAACAAAAAAAATAGCTCCAATCTCTGCCCCAGTCAGGCTACTAAATTTTGTTCATTTTTGGAGTACCCCCCCCTGACCTTCTCTCTTCTCAATATCCAAGACCTTGGGCGCGGGAAGCGGAACAGTGAACCTGGAGCCGAAAACTAGGAACCCTAAGCCCTCTGAACCCGAAACTCGGAACCTTGAACTTAAAACCTGAAACTTAGGACTTGGAACCTTGAACAAGGAACTTGAAACTTTGGACTTGAGGCGGAGATGGGGTGACCTGGATCTCGGGATGGGGGGGGGCTGGTAAGGAGTAAGGTTTAAGTTTGAATTTAGAACCTTCATAGGTAGAGAATTAAAGACAAACGCTACCCAAAATGCTACCCAGAAGGATTAATCTGGAAACTATATTTTATAACTCGTTGTATTTACTGGAGCCAGCGGGCGGAATTGAACCGCCGACCTACTGATTACGAATCAGACCTTCTGTATCATGGAACCCCTTGATATATTGCTCCAAACACACCATAAATACATTATAAACATTAGACTTATAAGTAAAATCAATTTCCATAGCGCATCATAAGATTTCTTGACAAGTCACTAAATTCCAACCAGAATACCTATATATTATAACTTCGTATAGGTTTCACACCAATGGCTATAAAATTTACAAATATGCAACTTAACGCACTTAAACCAGAAGCCAAGCGTTATGTGGTGTTTGGCGAGGGCGACAAAGGGCTCGGGGTCCGCGTGGAGCCATCCGGGACCAAGACTTTCTTTTTTGAGTATAAATTCAACGGGAAAAACAGGTTATACACCATTGGAAGATACCCTCAGCCCGTAGGCCTGGCCCAGGCACGCACACAGGCCGCCAAATTAAAAGAAAAGGTAAGAAACGGAATTGACCCTGGAAGCGAACAAAAGGCGAAAAATCAGGCACACAGAGACGCTGAGACCATCAAAGTTCTGGCGGACGAATATCTGGAGCGTCATGCGAAAGTGAAGAAATCATCATGGAAAGAAGATGAACGAATCTTGATGAAAGATGTTCTCCCAGTTTGGGGCAAACGTAAGGCAAAGGATATCGTCAAACGTGATATTAACCTTTTGCTTGACGGCATTGTGGATCGGGGGGCAAAAGTGGCCGCGAATAGGACCTTGAGCGTTATTACGAAAATGTTCAACTTTGCCGTGGCTAGGGACATATTAGCGGCCAGCCCATGCGTTAAGATTCCAAGGCCAGCAAAAGAGGTGCCTCGGGATAGGAAATTGTCTGAGGATGAAATCAAAATCTTGTGGGCCGGACTGGAGCCAGACTCCGGAATATCCATTGCCCCAATAATGAAACTGGCTTTGCGGTTTATGGCTGTTACGGCCCAAAGGAAGTCAGAGGTTTTAAACGCTGTGTGGACTGAATTTAACTTCCATGAGGATTACTGGGAATTACCAGCCCACCGAACAAAGAACGGGAAAGCACACCGTGTGCCACTATCCCCGCTTGCTCTGGAAATTCTCGAAGCGGCTAAACAAGTCTCCAAGGGTTCAGAATGGGTTTTTCCCTCGCCCGTTGGTAAACGAACCCAAAAGAAAACTCCGGGAGTCAGCCCAATCGTTGGCTCAAGTCTTGACCACGCTGTGAGGCGGACATTAACCAATTTTGGAATAGAGCATTTCACTCCCCATGATCTTAGGCGCACGGCAACAAGCATGATAACTGGGTTGGGTGTTCCGAGGTTGACTGTTAAGAAAATTCTCAACCATACGGATTCAGAAGTAACAGGCATCTATGACAGGCATGATTATTTTGGTGAGAAGAAGCAAGCACTGCTCGCATGGGATAAGAAACTGAGAACCATCGTGACAGGGGAACTGGCGAAGATTTTACCAATTCAGAAATTTAGTTAAAACAGGGCTAGGACATGCTATCCGAAAGGCCGGATACCTTCACCGGCTTGCCCTGTTTATTCAATGGAAGGGTGTTAGAAGGAACACGTTTTGAAAGATTACGTAATTCTTAAAGAAGTCTTCTCCATTTTGTTGGGGGAGAGTAGGGTCTCGGAAATTGAGACCGCTCTAAAACAGGGAGAATTCCCTCCGAAAGTTGGAGGGGTACTTCGAGAAACGACCTCTTCGGAAATTTATTCAATCATCCTTGAGGCCGTATTAAAGGATGAAATATTGAACTTGAACATTTTTGAAATAGAGGATCACATTGAAACCAATCTTCTTGATATTCTCATATTTAGGTGGAGTTTCATCCAGTGGTTCAAAGACAATCCAGAAAAGAAAAATCATATTGAGACATCGCTGAAATTCATTGGCCGGGAGTTCCCGTTGGGTTGGGTTGACCCTGTTGAATCTAGCGAACCGGAGAAGGATAAAGCACAGGCTTCGGCGAAAATTCCGAAGCCCGACTCACAACAAGGGGCTCAGGAAGCTACAGTTTTTATCAACAAACTAAGAGTTTGGAGAGTTTCAAGCGAGAACACCACTGAGATTGCAATTCAAGAGCGGAACAAACAACATCGCACTTATGGTTATTCGGCGTTCGGTTTTGCCAACATTGAGTCCGACCAGTGGAAAAACTTTTTATCCATGTTAAACGATGGAAGTTTTTCCTATGGAAAGAAAGATACAATCAAAAAAAATTCATGGAGGGAA
>JAQCGX010000013.1 GCA_027619975.1 Nitrospinota bacterium | reverse complement strand
GTGCGGAATTTAATTCCGCCTTTCCAGCCTGTGCGCACAGCCTGGAAAGGCTGTGCCACTTAAAAGCAAAAACCTGTAAAACTTAACTCGCTGACGGATTTTTCTCTTTTTCAGCAACCTGCTAGAGCTAAGGGTTGGAATAACCTCTTTTTCACCGCAGAGGACGCAAAGTACGCAGAGAACCCCTTAGCTAGGGGAATTTGAGGCTGTCTATTCTGGGGGCCGTCGAGGGTTAAATTCAGGGAAGACAGTTTCACAACTCTTTGAATTTTATCTACGTTACATCCATTTTCTGCAAAAGGGCGACGGCGTAGGCGGCCATGCCCTCTTCCCGACCGACAAAGCCTAAGGTCTCAGTGGTCGTGGCCTTGACGTTGACCTGCTCCGGGTCGATGCCCAAGCTGTCTGCGATATTCTTTTTCATTGCTTGAATATAGGGCGCGATTTTAGGTTTTTGCGCCGCGATGACGGAATCGATGTTGGAAATGGCGAACCCGCGTTCTTCGCACATCTCACCGACTTTTTTAAGCAGAAGCAGACTGGATACGCCCTTCCACTCAGGGTCGGTGTCGGGAAAATACTTTCCGATATCGCCGCAGCCGAGTGCGCCCAGCAGTGCATCGCAAATCGCGTGCAACAACGCATCGGCATCGGAATGCCCATCCAGGCCAAGCGTGTGCGGAATCTCCACCCCGCCCAGGATCAGTTTTCTGCCTGTCACCAGGCGGTGCACGTCGTAACCGTTACCGATTCTAAACATAGACACCCGCACCACGGGAGGGAAACTGGGGCTGACGATCGCTTTGCTCACGAACCCCGGAAATTCTCCATCTGTAAGTTAACTGTGATTTCAAACAGCCCCCTTGTCACTCCGCTGGCTAATGCGCGACGGTGATCAATTTTTTAGTCTCTTCCCGGGCCCAGCGATCCGCCTCCAGAACATCTTCCAGTTGATTCACCGTCCGGCTCTTGTGATTGCCCATGGTCATGCGAATCATTTCCGAAATTTCTTTAAAGGAGATTTGTTCATCAAGAAATGCCTGCACCGCGATTTCGTTGGCGGCGTTGAGAACGGCGGGCATGGTCTGTCCGGCATCAAGCGCATCGATGGCCAGTTTCAGGCAGGGAAATTTTTCGTAATCGGGCACCTCAAACGTGAGCGTAGCTAATTTCGCCAGATCGAGTGACGGCAACTGGCAGTCCAGCCGGTCGGGAAAAGACAGGGCGTAGGCGATGGGAACCCGCATGTCTGGAATGCCCATCTGGGCCATGATCGAGGTATCGGCGAATTCGACCATCGAATGAATGATGCTTTGCGCATGGATGATGACATCCACCTCGACATCCAGCCCGAACAGCCATTTGGCTTCGATATATTCCAGGCCCTTGTTCATCATGGTCGCCGAATCAATGGTGATTTTGTTGCCCATCGACCAGTTCGGGTGATTGAGCGCCTGCTCCACCGTCACATGTTCCATCTGCTCGCGGGTGAACGTCCGAAACGGCCCGCCGGATGCGGTGAGAATGATCTTTTTGATCTGCTCTTTTTTTTCTCCATTCAAGGCCTGGAAAATGGCGCTGTGCTCACTGTCGATGGGAATGATGGAAACTTTATCTTTGGCGGCTTTTAAAACCAGTTCGCCGGCCACCACCAGAGTCTCCTTGTTGGCCAGGGCCAGATTTTTTCCCGCTTCGATGGCGGAAAGAGCTGGAACCAGACCAGCGCTTCCAACCATCCCCGAAACCACCAGATCAGAGTCCGGATAGGTTGCGGCTTTTATCGACGCCTCCTCACCTGTGAAAATCTCCACATCCAGACCGGCGAGCTTTTCTCTCAGCAACTTTTCTTTGGACGCATCAAAAAGGGCCACGACCTGGGGCTTGAAATTTCGCACCTGCTCGGCCAACAAATCCACATTGCTCCCCGCTGAAAGACAGCAGACTTCAAAACGCTCCGGGTTGCGTGCGATCACATCCAGAGTGTTGACGCCAATCGACCCGGTGGACCCCAATAGGGATATTTTTTTCATAGTTTTTTTTGAATGAGAAGTGATCCGGGTATCAGCCTTAAAAAATGTCTGTTGAGCACCACGAAACCCGGCAGAGAAGGGATCTCTTAGAAAACCAGTCGATAATAAAGATAAAATGCCGGGCCTGCAAACAACAAACTGTCAATGCGATCCAAAACGCCGCCATGCCCCGGCATCAACTTGCCGGAATCCTTGACTCCGGTGTAGCGTTTTAATATCGACTCGGCTAAATCCCCGAGTTGTCCGATAATACCGCAAATAACCGCCGCAAGCAAACAGTGCACTACAGACACCCCTGACAAAAAAGTTAACTTGGCTATGATGCCGCCTGCGAAACTGCCCGCCAGACCAAACAACGCGCCTTCAATTGTTTTTCCAGGGCTGATTTCAGGTGCCAGGAGCCGGTGGCCGAATTTTCGGCCTCCATAATACGCGGCGCTGTCTCCGAGCCAGGTGATCAGGAACAAAAATACGATCCAGTGCTTGCCGTCTTCAAGGCCTTGAATCAAGATGAAATAGCCTGAAAGCCCCGCAACATACAGGATTCCCAGAAGTGTGTACGCGATTTGATCCACAGCGACTTTGATATTTTTATCCTTGATTCCCCAGGCAATGAACAGGGCGAGAAAACTGATGACTCCCCATTCCAGAAGATAGCGGCCTTCCTGTTTGAAGCTGAGGAGCAGAAGAAGACTCAACAGGGCGGCGACCACCGGATACCCTTCGACCCCGACCCGGTCGGTCATGGAAAAAAATTCATGGATCCCTGTCAACACAACCCCTGCAATCAGGGCAAAAAAGAGCCACCCCGATCCGTAGAGAACAATGCCCAAAACAATGGGAATCGCGAGGACTCCGCTTATTACACGCGTCAAGAGCCAACCCTCATAATAATCCCGAAAAATAAAATGGCCGGAAGTGAGCCAGAAGAAGTTTCTACGTTTCCCCATTCAGCGGTGAAGCCAAAGGATTCCTTTGTCATTGTAACCTTAGGGTAAATTGAAGAACAGGAATCATTTTCAGATAAAAACCGTCAGGCTTTAACGATTTGCTCCTGGGTCAGGCCGAACCTTCTTTCCCGTTTTTGAAAGTCGATAAGCGCCTTGAGCAAATCGTCTTCGGAAAAGTCCGGCCACAACACCGGCGTGTAGTGAAGTTCTGTATACGCAATCTGGTACAAAAGAAAATTGCTGACCCTGAGCTCTCCGCTGGTACGGATCAGCAAGTCGGGGTCGGGAAGCGGATGGGAAGATAGAAAGCTTGCAAACAAGGGGGAATCTATTTCCTCAATACTCAGGCACCCCGATTTCACTTTTTCAGCAATTTTCTTAACCGCATCAAGAATTTCCTGCCGCCCGCCGTAGCTTAAAGCCAGGCTCAGCACCATTCCGTCATTTTCTCTGGTAACTTCCTCGGCGTTGCGGACGATCTTTTGAATCTCATCAGGAAGGTCTTCTATCCGTCCGATGGTATTGAAGCGGATATTTTCCTTTTGCATCCGCATGAGCTCTTTCTTTAGAAAATAATCCAGAATTTTCATGAGAGCGTTGATTTCTACAGGCGGCCGATTCCAGTTTTCATCCGAAAAGGCATACAAGGTGAGAGCTTCGATATTCAGGTTGCGGCATTGGCTGACAACACGATCCACCGCCTTGACACCTTCCCGGTGACCCTCGATGCGGGGCCGGAAATTTTTCTTAGCCCAGCGCCCGTTCCCATCCATGATGATGGCAACGTGACGTGGCAAGCGACTGTCATCAATCTGTGCCTGTAATTTTGGATCAACCAAGGAAACCTCTCCTAAAAATTCGCCGAAGGGGGAAGGAAGTACGGGTTTCAGGAATTTCTGCAATGGAAGTTGACTGGAAACAAGTCAGGAGGGGCTCAAACTTCCAGTATATCCTTTTCCTTTTCCTGTGCTTTTTTATCCACCAGCTTGATCTGTTCGTCAGTGATCTTCTGCATTTTATCTATGAGTTTGTGGCCGTCATCTTCAGAAATTTCGTGGCTTTTCTCACTGGCCTTGACCTTGTCATTAAACTCACGGCGAATGTTTCTAATCGCCACCCGGCCTTCTTCCGCACACTTTTTAACGACCTTTGCCAACTGTTGACGCCTCTCCTGGGTAAGAGGAGGGATTTTCAGTCGGATCTGTTTACCGTCATTATTCGGGGTGATCCCCAAATCAGATGCCTGTAGCGCCTTATCGATATCCTTAAGAATGGAGGCGTCCCAGGGTTGTACCGTGATGGTACTGCTGTCCGGAACTCCGAGAGCCGCCACCTGACTCAATGGCGTCGGGGTTCCATAATAATCCACCTTAATGCCTTCCAAAATCGCCAGAGAAGCCTGCCCGGTCCTGATCTTGCCCAGTTCGGCACACAAATGCTCCAAAGAATAACCCATTTTATCCTGGCATTCGTTTAGAAAATTTTCCATACCATCACACTCCCACCGTGGTGCCGATTTCTTCACCCAGCAATACACGCTTGATACCGTTTTTTTGCCGGACATTGAAAACAATCATCGGCAGTTTATTGTCCATACAGAGTGAAACCGAAGTCGAGTCCATCACTTTCAATCCCTTTTGCAAAACTTCAAGATAAGAAACTCTCGTGTACTTCGTGGCGTTTTCGTTTTTCATCGGGTCCTCGGAGTAAATCCCGTCCACTTTGGTGGCCTTGAAAATCACTTCCGCACCGATTTCCATCGCCCTCAGGGAAGCGGCTGTGTCGGTGGTGAAATAAGGATTCCCCGTCCCCCCGGCGAAAATAATCACCCGTCCTTTTTCCAAATGGCGGATCGCCCGGCGCCGCACATAAGGCTCCGCCAGCTGATGAATTTCGATAGCGGTCTGCACGCGGGTGTCTATTCCCTGTGCCTCGAGAGCGTGTTGCAAGGCCAGGCTGTTGATCACCGTCGCCAGCATTCCCATATAATCGGCGGTCGCGCGTTCCATCCCCAGACTGCTGGCGGTGGCGCCACGGAAAATATTACCACCGCCTATGACGATGGCAATCTCCACTCCCAACTTCCGGGCTTCATCAATCTCTACCGCGATATTAGAGATGGCTTTCTGGTCAATGCCAAACCCGCCATCCTCAGCCGCCAAACATTCCCCGCCCAATTTCAGAAGAACTCTCTTGTAAATCGATTGACTCATAAATTAATTGAACCTTAGGTTTTATTTGGAAATTTCAAATCGGGAAAATTTTCCAACGGTAATATTTTCTCCGAAAATTGCGATTCTCTGCTTGATCATTTCTCCGACGGTGAGACTGGTCTCTTTGATATAAGGCTGATCCAAAAGACAATTTTCCTCATAAAACTTTTCCATCTTGCCTTCAACAATCTTATCGATAATATTTTCAGGCTTGCCAGACTCTTTGGCCTGATGAGCAAATATCTCGCGCTCCTTATCCAGATCTTCCTGAGTCACTTCGTCCCTGGATGCGTATCTGGATTTTGAAGCGGCAATATGCATGCAGATATCTCTCAGCAGTCCCTGAAAGTCTTCGGTGTTGGCGACAAAATCCGTTTCACAATGCAGTTGCAACATGACGCCTATTTTGTTTCCGGGGTGAATATAGCTACCGATTGCCCCGTCGCCGGCTTCCCGTCCCATTACCTTGCCTGCCTTGGCCAATCCTTTTTTCCTGAGCACAGTAACGGCCTCTTCAATATCGCCATCAGCTTCTTTCAGAGCGCCCTTGCATTCCATGATACCCGCGCCTGATTTCGCGCGTAATTCCTTTACCATCATCGCGGTGATTTCCATCCGTACTTAACTCCTCATGACTCAAATTGGTTTATTTATTTTTTTCGCAACAGCGCCGTTCAAACAACTACAAAGTATGCGCTCATCTCTGCCCGGAAAGGCACCCAAAACAACATTAAAGAGCCTTGGATGAATTCCGGCTTCGAGAGAATATTAATTGTATCGGAACGGTTTACCGAATCGAACCCAAGCGTCCGTATCCACGATCGAACAGGTCGGGGTCAGCCCTCTTTATTTTGCTTCGCCACCAGCCTTCGAGGCAGACCTTTTTCGCTTGGTATCTGTAAACTCCGCCGCCATCGGTACAACAGGAGTTTCTTGATCATCCTTCTGTCGCGCTTTTTTTATTTCCTGTTCTTCCAGCAACACATCTGCGATCCGCTGAGTGAACAATTTGATGGAGCGGATGGCGTCATCATTTCCGGGGATGGGTAAATCAACACCGTAGGGGTCACAATTGGTGTCCACCAGAGCAATGGTTTTAATTCCCAGCTTATTGGCTTCCGACAAGGCAATTCTTTCCTTGCGCGTATCGATAATAAACAGAGCATCGGGAAGTTGCTTCATGGTTTTGATGCCACGGAAAAATTTATTGAGCTTCTCAATTTCCTTGTGTTTATTCAACGCTTCTTTCTTATGCAACCGGTCGAATTCGTTTTCTTCCTCCATCCGTTCCAGTTCACGCAACCGCTCGACGCTTTTTCGTATGGTCAAGAAATTTGTCATCGTGCCGCCCAACCATCGCTGGTTGATATAGAACATCCCGCATCGGGTAGCTTCCTCGGCGATGAGTTCCTGCGCCTGTTTTTTGGTCGCTACAAATAAAATCGTTTTACCCGCTCGAGCTAATTCCCGGACATACTGTTCAGCTTCCTGAAATTTTTTCAGCGTTTGCTGAAGATCGACAATATGGATTCCGTTTCGGGTTCCATAAATGAATTTCTTCATCTTGGGGTTCCATCGGGTCGTTTGATGACCAAAATGCACCCCCGCCTGCAACAGACTTTTCATTGTTACTTCTGACATTGACAACTCCTTTTCATGGTTGGGCCACCATCGCCATCTTTTCAAACCAGGAACCTAAAGGCCACCTCTGGCTCGATCCGGCAACGTGCGAAATAAAGGGAATCTCTAAGAATTGATATTCTTTGGCGTTTGCAATCACCAACCCCGCTTAATTAAAGGGTTGGCTCATAGTCCAAGCCATTTTTTTCGAGACGCCCTCAAGGTTTTAATGGAATATCTACCTATGGTCGGCTAGGTTAGCACACTGTTTTTTACGTGACAAGAAATAAACCAGACGGGCTTATCTGCCCAGATTGATGCCGATCGATTCTGCGCACTGGATCAATTGCGAAGTGGGGGGGACTTTGCGCACGATCCCGGCCAGTGACTGCAAGGGGACCAGAGAAATTTCCGGGGTTTTCAGAGCCACCATATTGCCGAGTTTTCCCTCTGCCGCCGCCTGAACCGCATAAGCGCCTAAGCGAGTGCCAAGCACCCGGTCAAAGCTGTTCGGAGTTCCTCCTCTCTGGGTATGCCCTAAAACCGTGCAACGGACTTCGAGATCGATCTCCTGACCGAGTCTCTCGGCCAGATGGTTGCCCACGCCGCCATAATGCACCACGCCCTGCAACCTGTCGGAAGCGCTCTCCAGGATAATTTCCTGCCCCCCGACTTCTTTCGCCCCTTCGGCCACGACGATGATGCTGAAAGGATTGCCCTCGGCCTCACGCTGCCGGATCTTCTCTAAAACTTTTCCGGGTTTATAGGGAATTTCAGGAATGAGGATGATGTGAGCGCCACCGGCAATTCCAGACTCCAGGGCAATCCAGCCGGCGCTCCGGCCCATCACTTCCAGAATCATCACCCGTTGATGGCTTTTGCCTGTGGTTTGCAGACGATCCAGAGCATCGCAGGCCACCTGAACTGCGGTTTGAAACCCAAAAGTGTAATCGGTGCCTTCCAGGTCGTTGTCTATGGTCTTCGGGATTCCGATGACAGGAAGCCCCATTGCAAATAGCTTGCAGGCCATTTGCAGGGTGCCGTCGCCCCCGACCACAAACAGGCAGTCCAGTTCCAACCGCTTGAAATTGTCCACGGCTTGTTGCGAGTGATCCTGCTCCTGAATCTCGCCATGTTCATCATATTCCCGGTATGAAAACGGATTGCCTTTATTGGTGGTTCCTAAAATAGTACCACCAAGGGTGAGGATGTCGCGGGTGGCGTCGAGGGTCAGTTCCTGGTTCCAATCAAAAACCAAGCCATCGAACCCCCTTTCGATGCCGATGACTTGTGCCTGATGCTGGAGGATCGCGGCCTGGGTCACGCTGCGTATCACTGCGTTCAACCCTGAGCAGTCTCCGCCGCCGGTCAATATGCCAACGCGTTTGAGTGTCATTGATTATCGGTTATCTGAAGTGAGGAAGCGGATTCCGCTGATTTCATCTCAATCGACTCGCGTGGCCACCACATCGTAATCGGTGGCGGAGAGGATGCGCATGGGAACAATTTGACCGGGTTCCACATCACTGGCCTCGATGATCACCTGACCATCGATTTCCGGAGCCTGTGTGGGCAGGCGGCCCGTCATCAGGTAGCCTTCTTCTGCGTCCAAACCTTCCACAAGAACAGGATGCACCTCGCCAACGCGGGACTGGTTGCGCCGCAGGCTGATTGCTCTCTGGACGCTCATCAACTCGGCTTTTCTCTCTTCCTTGACCTTTGCCGGAACATCATCCGGGTAATCATAAGCTGTGGTTCCTTCTTCATGCGAATACGTGAACGCACCGACATGGTCGAACTCCATCTCCTGAACAAAATCCAGCATGTGCCGGAAGTGGGCCTCGGTTTCGCCGGGAAAACCGGTAATGAACGTCGTCCTGAGAGCGACGCCTGGAATTTTATTGCGAATTTCATCCAGCATGGCCCGCACCTTGCTTTCCCTTTCCTGCCGTTTCATCCTGGCCAGCATCTCGTCATGCGTGTGCTGGAGAGGAACATCGATATAAGGCACCACCTTTTCTTCCGCCGCGATGAACTCGATCAGGTCGGAATTGATAAAGGTCGGATAACAATAAAACAGGCGAATCCATTCGATCCCCTGTATTTTGGCCAGAGATTTCAGCAGGCGAATCAAACCGTCTTTCATTCGGAGGTCAAACCCGTACATCGTGGTGTCCTGGGAAATCAGGTTCAGCTCCTTGACCCCCCGATCCGCCAGCTGCCCGGCTTCGGTGAGCAGGGATACCAAGGGTTGACTGCGGATATTGCCCCGCATCTTCGGGATGATGCAGAAGGCGCATTTGTTGGAACAGCCTTCGGCGATCTTCAAATAAGCGGAATAAAACGGGGTGGTCAAAATGCGATTGGCGTAGGGCTCAAAATATTCAGCCGGACCATTCATCTGATTGCGCTCCATCGCTCCATTTTGCGAAGCATCCCCATTCAACAGCGTTTTCAAACGCGGGTATTCGTTGACCCCCATCATATGGTCGATCTCAGGAATTTCCTTGAGAAGTTCCTCGCTGTAACGCTCGGCAAGGCATCCGGTGACGATCAATTTCTGGCACTTGCCGTCGGTTTTCAACCGGGCCATTGCCAGAATGGCATCGATGGATTCGCGTTTGGCCGATTCGATAAACCCGCAAGTATTGACTACGAGAACGTCTGCGGCTTCCTGATCCGGTGTTATTTCATAGCCGTTATTCGTAAGGTCGCCCAGCAGGTACTCGGTATCCACCGCATTTTTTGGGCAGCCCAGACTGACGATGCCTATTTTCTTCATTAATGTCTCACTCCGTAAATCAACGACCCCGCCACACACGGCCAGCGTGACGCTGGACCCGATGTTCACGTGCGATGGGGTTATGTCTAACTAAATCCACTTGCGGGATTTATACTTTGGACTCATCCAGCTTTTTCTTCATTCGGCTGACCAGTTCGGCGAAATTATCCTTACCAATGATTTTGTAAAACTGGTTTCTCAGGTTGTTGCCCATGCTCACTCCGTCCAGATGCACATCCACGACTTTCCAGTCACTGGAGTTCTGCTGGAGAAAAAAATCGATCTCAATTTCCCCTTCATCTTTATGGGTCAGTTTTATTGGCACCAGAGCCTTACCTTTTTCTATCTCCGGCTCTGCATAAACCCAATCGAGGTCAGCGAAAAATTTTCCCGAATTGGGAAACGCAACATAGATAAATAACTCACTCAATAGCTGGGAAAACTGTTCTTTTTCTTTATCCGTTCTTTCTGACCAGAATTTACCTAAGGCCTTTTGACTGATAGCCGAAACATTTAAATGACTCAGGGCTTTTTCCGAAAGAGTCCGGTTGGCTTTTTTCTGTTCGGCAGGCAGTTTATCTTCAGGTTTAATTTTCTGGATCATCCCCAGCAATTCCGCGACACATTGCTTGGGAGACTGATTGGACGCAAAAACGGGGCTGAAACTGAAAACCAGCACTAAAAAAACAAGCAGACAAATCGTTTTAGAATCTCGTATCATATATATGTTAATTTATTTAATAGGGGTTCCCAATAGCAAACACAATGGGCGCGCTCTTCTAATCACCTTTTTGTATCAGATCATTTCCACATTAAAAAGTAAAGAGGGCAAAAATAGACTATCATTCGGCCCCCTCTATTGAGAAGGGATTAATTTTATATCATGAACCGTATCTTGACTTTAGGCCTGGTTCTGCTGTTTTGCCTCGCGGCCAGGGGAACCGGACCCCTTTCAACAGCAGATATCGATCGCCATTATCAAACCATTCCAATGACCGATGCAGAGTTACTGCAATCCGAGGCCATGATTCTTGAGGCTCTCAAGCAATCCGGCCCATCGGAACCATTAATCTGGCGGTTGGCGAGAACCTATTATTGGCTTGGGATCAATGGCACGGATAAAAACTATTTTCATCGCTGTATCGAGCAGGCCGACCAGACGATACAACTCAATGACCAGTCTGCCACGGGATATTTCTTCCGTGGTCTTTGCCGGGGGAAGCTCGGGGAAATTCAGGGAATCTGGAAAAGCCTGGCGATCATCAAACCGGTAAAACAGGACTTACTGGCGGCGCTGAAATTTGACCCCACAGTGAGTCAGGGCGGACCTGATCGCGCCCTGGGGAAACTGTATCTTGAGTTGCCGGCACTCCTTGGCGGCAGTGTCGATAAATCCGTGGACCATTTGAAACAGGCCGTCTCCCTGGGGCCCGAATTTGCGGACAACTATCTTTTCCTCGCCCAGGCGCTTTACGAGAAGGGGGATTACCCTGCCGCTCGAAATACTCTGGTTGAATTGTTAGAGATTGCAAAAAAATCCGACAATCCTCAAAATCTCCAAACGATCCGTCAGCAGGCCCAGGAGCTGATGGAAAAAATCAATCCCTGGCTGGAATCCTCCCTCTCCAATGCTCAAAGAAATAAAAATTAGCCATTTCGCCATCATCGAGAATCTGCGGGTGGAGTTCAGACCCGGTCTCAACGTGCTGACCGGCGAAACCGGCGCCGGGAAATCCATCCTGATGAACGCGCTCAACCTCATACTGGGAGGCCGGGCCGACACCGATTTTATCCGCTCCGGAGAATCGACAGCCACGGTGGAGGCGTTGTTTGAAACCAGCGACCCCGCCATTTTCGAGGACGTACAATCGCTCGGAATCGATGTTGGGGAAGGGGAATTGTTGATCAAGCGCACCGTTTCCCATGGCGGAAAAAGCCGTTGTTATATCAATGACTCCAGCATCACCGTCGCTACGCTTGCGAAAATTGGCAATCGCCTGGTCGATATCCACGGTCAACACGATCACCAGACCCTGATGCGTGCCGAAACGCATGTCGACCTGCTCGACCGTTACGGGAAAACCTTGACGACACGCGAGGAGTTTGCCCAGGAATTCCTCGAATATCAAACCTGCTTAAGAGACCTCAAAGCCATGCGTGCTTTGGAGCAGAGCCGTAAGGAACGGCAGGAGCTGTTGAGCTTTCAACTCGCGGAAATCGATCAGGCCGGGCTTTCCGTGGAGGAAGAAGAAGAAATAAAGCAGGAGCGCAATAAATTACGCCATGCTGAAAAACTGCATCAATCGCTTGAAACTACTTTGAACCAGTTGACCGAAACCGAAGGCTCCGCCCTGGAACAAATCGGCTGGGCGCAAAAAGAATTCGAATCGCTTCTCGACATCGACCCGTCGCTTGCAAAACAAGCCGAACGGGCGCAGACCGCCTACTGCGAACTGGAAGAGATGGTCGATGAACTCAGAACGTACCTGCGCACCATTGAGTTCAATCCGCCGCGTCTGGAAGAAATTGACGACCGATTGGCCGAGATCAACGGGCTCAAACGCAAGTATGGAATGGATATCCCCAATATTTTGCAGAAACGGGAACAAATCGCCCAGGAACTTGAGTCGCTGGGTTCCAATCAGGAAAAGATGGAATTAGTACAAAATGAAATCGCCCGCCGGGAAAAAACCCTCGAAAGCCAGGCCATTGCTTTGGCTGAGAAACGCGAGAAGACCGCAAAAGATTTTAAAAAAAATGTAGAAAAAGAACTGCGGGATTTAAATATGGCCCAGGTGCAGTTTGGCGTGCGGTTTGAGTATCCTTCCGACCCGGAAGGGTTTGTCCGGTTTCGCGGCGAACAAGTCAAACTGTTGCCAACCGGAATCGGCACCACCGAATTTCTTTTTTCCCCGAATCCCGGAGAAGAATTGCGCCCCCTGGTAAAAATCGCCTCGGGCGGAGAGCTGTCCCGCGTCATGCTGGCGTTGAAATCCATTCTGCACGAACAGGACCCTGTGCCGGTGATGGTTTTCGACGAAGTGGATACCGGAATCGGCGGGCAGGTGGCGGAAAAAGTCGGCATCAAGCTCGAAAAGGTCGCCCAGGGCAAGCAGGTGTTCTGCATCACCCATCTGCCGCAAATCGCAGGCTTAGCCTCGGCGCATTATCTGGTGCAGAAAACCGTGAAAGGCAACCGCACCCACTCCAGCATTGAAGAGTTAAACTATGACCAGCGCGTGGAAGAGATCGCCCGTATGTCCGGCGGCGAGAAAATCACTGCGGCCACCTTGAAATTCGCCAGGGAAATGATCAAAAAATAACCCCCGCTATGCAGGAAGAAACGTGGGGCAGACGCTTGCGATCTCCTTTCCATTGCTTTCATGCCCTGAGTACATGAAGTCGTCGCGCGCCGCTAAAAGCAGCGCGGCCGTTATAATATTCCCAAGCTTTCGTGCCCCGCAGGGGTGGATCCAGGTCTCTGGATTGCTTCGCCAGGCTCGTAATGGCGATCAGAAGAAACGTTAAACACCGATGCTGACAAAAATCATTAAAATTCCAACCCGGGTCCAGCGTCACGCTGGTCGCACGGTAATATTTGCTCCGCCCTAGGCGGGGCCGCCTTTGGCCTGCTGGGCCACTTTCTCTGCGGCTTTTTTAGCGGCTTCCGGGTCACCCAGATAATAATGGGTGATCGGCTTCAAGTCGTCGTCCAGCTCATAGACCAGCGGAATCCCTGTGGGAATATTCAGGTTGACGATGTCCTCCTCGCTGACGCCGTCCAAGTGCTTGACCAGGGCTCGCAGGCTGTTGCCGTGCGCACAGATCAAAACTTTTTTCTTATCCTTCAAGGCTGGAACGATCGTTTCAAACCAATAAGGTAAAAACCGATCCACCGTATCACTCAGGGCTTCGGTCCGCGGCAGATCTTCTTTGCTAAGGTCGGCGTAGCGAGGATCTGTGTCCGGTAATCGCTCATCGCCTTCTTCCAAGGCCGGTGGCGGGATCGAGTAGCTTCGTCTCCAGATCAGGACCTGGTCTTCCCCGTGCTTGGCGGCAGTTTCGGCTTTATTGAGCCCCTGCAGGGCGCCATAATGCCGCTCGTTCAACCGCCAGGACCGCACCACAGGAATCCACATCAAATCCATACCATCGAGAGCAATCCAAAGCGTCCGTATCGCCCGTTTGAGCACCGAGGTGAAGGCGACGTCAAAGGTATAACCCTCCGCCTGCAACAGTTTGGCGGCTTCCCGCGCTTCCTCTTGCCCTTGGGCCGTGAGGTCCACATCTTTCCAACCGGTGAAACGATTGTCCAGATTCCATTGACTTTGACCATGACGAAGCAGAACCAGTTTCAACATCCTCAAGCGTCTCCTGAATTGAAGGTTTTTTCTTAAAGTCGGTCTGAAGGATTCAACCTCCCTGTTCTTCCCGAAAACCCTATTTAAACATATTTTTTTGGTCGGGTTTAAATTCATTAAAGAAAAACTGGAAACTACCGAAAGAGCCAGATGATTTGTAACAAATTTCGCACTAACTATTTGACTTATAATTGATTATCTATTATCCTAATTCTAAATTTCAACATTTTTCTTAGGAATATGGGGGTAAATTCTTTTACAACTGCCGATATTTCAATGAAAACTTGAATCACGTGATTTATGGCAAATTCTATTGCGGACTATTACCGGGAAATCAACCCAACCTTCCTCAACAGGGCCTGGCACAACAGCCCGACTCTCGATTTTGAACTCTTTTACAAGGCTGAAAAAAAGGGAGTGAGTCCCCAGTTTATTAAATTCTGCTCTTACAATCCCAACACCCGAGAAAAAATCCAGCAATTGATGACGTCCAAGGACAGTCATACACTTTTTATCCATGAAACGGACCTGATCAAGTACTACGATGAATTCCTCATCGAAAATCTGCGTAAAAATGTGAGAAGAGAAGAACCCTTTAAAAAAATTCTGGTGGATGCCTACCAGATAAACAGAAACATTCTTGAAGAGTATTTTGAAAACATCGGCTCCTCAAGAATCCTCCGGTGCCTGAATAAAGTGGTTCAAATCATGGCATTGTGCATGGCCGAGGGCAATTTAGAGCCCGTCGATGTTTTTGAAACCACCAGTAAAGACAATACCCATCCTGCGCATTGTTCAAACGCCGGTCTCTACAATATATTTTTTGGAGAGCAGTTAAAATTGTCCCCTGCTGAAATCCAGGAACTGGGCCTCGGCGGAATGCTGTATGACATCGGCAAAAAGGGAATTCCTCTGAACGTCCTGGAAAAAGGGGAGGAACTTTCCCCTCAGAATTGGCAGGCCATCCGAAAGCATCCCAGCGCCGGTAAAAAAGTGCTGAACGACATGAAATGCTACAGCCAGAACATATTAAAAATGGCGACGGAACATCATGAAAAGTACGACGGGTCCGGGTATCCGTTTGGAATCCAGGGGAACCAGATTTCGTTTTCGGCTCAGGTGTGCGCCATTTCCGACGTTTTCAACGCCCTGGTTTGCAAACGCTTTTACCACGAACCCCGCACCGCTTTTGAAGCCCTCATAGAAATGAAAAACAACATGCCCGGCCATTTCGACCCTCAGATTTTGGTCAATTTTATCAAAGCCTTTGCCCGCCCCCAGCAATAACTTTCCTGAATTCACTCCTGGGGCCAAATAGCCCCCGCTTAGAAAAACCTTGAAGTCTTAAAAAGTATGACGTAGCATCTGGCTATTGTTAATATCTCTTTACAATTGATCCGATGGCTCACTTGCAACGCATTTTTTTAGTATCTTCAGTGTCCTTTTGCTTGGGCTCGGCTGGAATGTAGCAGTTTCCGAGGCCCATCCATCCGGTCATTCGCACGAGCATATTTTTTCTTCCCACGAAAAACACAACCAAAGCGGTGAAAACTCAGGGGAAGCTAAATTTTATTGCCTCATGCACAAGCATTATTCATTAATGCCCTGTCCGCATAAGCACACGCAAGAAGACATGGCGCATCCGAAACAATTTAAAATCGGTCCGGACTGTGGCGGAAGTTCTCAAAAGTCCCTCCCTGGCAATTCAGCCACGGACCACAACCGGGGCCTGAACGACGCGGTCACTCCTCTTGATCCGCCTGCAATCACCGAAGCTCCTTTTTCCCAAGGGTTGACGCACAACTCCCCCCAGCCCGATCTACCCTGGCACCCTCCTCAATCTCTGTAATAGCAATTCAATCCGTTTAACCCAACACTATTTCGATTCGCCGCCAACTGGTAGCTGTTTCGCAGACTCTTTCTGTGAGATCTGTTTGCAGACGGACGAATCTATATTGCTATTTTTGGAGATTTTGTAATGAAACACGTAACATCCTTGAAAAATATTTGTGTGGTTTTCTCATCCTTTTTATTTCTTCTGACTTTCATTGCATTTGCGGAAGCCACTTGCGGGTCCGCCAATTGTTCTCTGATAAGGGGGTCTCAGTCAGGACTCGTCAATAAAGGCAGGTTTATTTTTGATCTATCCCACAGCTATATCCTTATGGACGATAAGCAGAAAGGGTCGAGTTCCACCTCTGAAGTGTTGACGCCCAAAGTCGATTTCGAAAACCGGACGTTAGAACTGGACCATCATCGAGAAGTTCAAACCATCAACCAACTCACTCAAATGGACGTCAGTTATGGAATAACCGAAAAACTGACGGCCAGCCTGAACGTGCCCTTTCGCAACGATCGTCGTCATGAGCATTACGATGAAGTGAATACAGTTGACGAAAAATTCACCAATGCGGATGGCACGACCGGCATGGGCGATATCACGTTATTGCTAAAATACGCGCTGTTGCAGACCCTCAAACACCAGTTCATCCTGGGCGCCGGGGTGAAGTTTGCTTCGGGAGAATACCAGCTAAGAGACAGCGATGGGACAATCAACGAACCCACATTAATGCCTGGCACCGGGTCTTACGATGCGATCTTATCCGGGCTTTATATTTTCTCTCTCATACCCAACCGGCTGAACCTGTTTACATCCGTATCGCATCGCTTCACCACCGAAAATCCGTTGGATTATGAATTGGGGGACACCACCTTGGTTGATGGGGGCATGATATATGTGTTGACGGACAGTGTCAGTCTCAGCGCGCAAATAAACGCAAGAATTGCAAGGCGCGATGAATTCATTGGTATGCCTGTTCCCAGCACGGGCGGAGAGTTCGTCAATTTGACTCCGGGGGTCACTCTGGCCGCATCGGAAAATTTGTCTCTATATACCCATGTGCAAATACCGATATACCAGAGAGTCAACGAAGTGAACCTGGTCCCCAATTATGGATTATTATTTGGAGCGTCCTATGGGTTTAATTAAATCCATCTTATTTTCGCGAAGTCTTCTGATTTTATTTTTAAGCATTTTTTTATCAGCAATGGCCAAGGCCCCACCCCTTGTGGGTGGGCCGGCGCCACAATTTGAATTGCAGACCGTCGATGAGCAAACCATTAAACTGTCCGACTTCAAAGGTCAGTTTGTCGTTCTTAATTTTTGGGCAACCTGGTGTGTTCCCTGTATGCAGGAAATGCCTGAATTGCAAAAGACTCATCTGTCTTCAGGCAATGACACTATTAAAATAATAGCAATCAATCTTAGCGAATCCCAAAAACGGGTCGATAAATTCATTCAGGATCATCAGTTGAGTTTTTCCGTTTTATTGGATGGTTTTGGCAACACTTCGGAAAAATACAAAGTTAGAAGCTTGCCCGTGACCTATATCATTTCACCAGACGGTATCATACGGGAAGAAATCCAGGGCGGCGGTTTGACCCAGGAAATAATTGAAGCCAAAATTAATCAAATAAAAAATTTCGCTTTTAACGACAACACGGCCTCTCCTGATTCGTCCCTGGAAGCTCATTCAACAGGACGACCTGGCCTATAACTCGAGATATGGTAAGATTAAAGGAAATCCTTTTCTCTGATAGGTTTGAAATGTTTATCGAAGTGGAACCGAATCCAAACACCGAAATCAGTTTCAATATGGTTTACCGGAATGTCTCCGAGGCGCGGGAGGTGTTCTGCATCAAATACCAGGTGGGTACGGAGGATCAGCCGGTGCAGGTCACCGGATGGGATGCCGGTACCAACACCCCCTGCCCGGCCTATGCCTGCAAAGTCGAAGAATCGGGCGACGGCATAGCGCTCCTGATCTACGGCGGATCGGGCGGCATCCGCATGAAACCCTTCGAAGACGAATCCCCCTGGGATGCGATGTCTTCAAACCAATGGGGGGAATCCCACCTCGTCTATCCCGTCGACAGCTTTATTGTCTACAAGGATGAGTTTTAAAAGCGATCATCCCCACACACCCGCCCCGGAACAGATGATGGGAGCCGATGGCCGGCATCACGCCGCAAAAGTGCACATCGCAGACTCATGAAAATACCTGCTTTTGGATTTCTTCGTCGCTGACCGATTCTCCCCGGTCGCTGGCAACGCAATGAATCAGAAATTCCTTGTTTCCCTTTTGGCCGAATATCGGCGAAACCGTGAGAGCCTGCATCACCCATTCCTGAGTTTCCAAAAATGTTTTCAAAGTGAGCAACACGTTCCGGTGCTTGGCGGGGTCCTTGATGATGCCCTTGTTTTCGACTTCATCCTTACCCACTTCAAATTGCGGCTTCACCAAGGCAATCAAATCCCCATGGGATTTGAGCACTTTTATAACGGCAGGAATCACAAGCTTGAGCGAGATGAAGGAAACATCGATCACCACGAGGTCAACCGATTCGCCGAAATCTTCCGGCGTCAAGTGGCGGACGTTTTTTCGCTCCAGACAAATCACACGATCGTCCTTGCGCAGTTTCCAATCCAGTTGACCGTAGCCCACGTCCACCGCAAAAACTTTTTTCGCGCCCTGTTGCAGCAGGCAATCGGTGAAGCCGCCGGTGGATGCGCCGATGTCGGCGGCTATTTTATCTTGCGGAGAAACGGCAAAAACCTGAAGTGCGTGCGCCAGCTTCACCCCGCCACGGCTCACATAAGGATGGAGGTCTTCCAGAACGGTGATCGAAATATCCTGAGAAACCATGCGGCCCGGTTTGTCGGCCACCTCATCGCCCAAACGAACTTTACCTGCGAGAATCAGTCCCTGGGCGCGTTCCCGCGAAAAAACCAGTTTTTTTTTACCAGCAACTGATCCAGCCTGATTTTCGGGGTCTTATTGTTCATCCTTCTCTTTTTCCACCGGAAACAATTCGGTGACCAACTCGCCTTTTTGGTCTGTGGTCAGTTTTTCTATTTTTGCTTCCGCTTCGTTGAGTTTTTTAGTGCAGAGGCGGGACATCTTGATTCCCTCCTCGAAAATTTCCAGGGACTTGTCGATATCGAGTTCTCCTTTTTCCAACTCTTCAACGATATCTTCCAACCGTTTCATTGCTTTTTCCAGTTTTATTTCCGCCATGACGCACCTGATTAAATGTTGTAAATATTATTAGAGCATCTCTAAAAATTGATTAAACACACCTAATCGTCAATTCAAAGAGGCGACTTTTTTAGCAGAACAGGCGACCTACCCTTAAAGGTTATACGGAAGTGCGGAATTTAATTCCGCCTTTCCAGCCTGTCCGCACGGGCTGGAAAGTCCGTGCCACCGATTTAAGAAACCCTTGCTCAACGTTCGATTTCCTTTTAAAAACTAATTTTCAGAGATGCCCATTAGCCTAATTATCTATTACCTTATCCACCGTGCAGGCCAGTCGGCCTTTGGATAGCCGCACCTGGATCGAATCCCCCGGTGACACCTCCTGGCTCGATTTCAAGGCCTTCCCGGCAACAGTGGTGATGCTGTAGCCCCGGTCGAGGATGGTCAACGGACTGAGAGCATTCAGGTTTTTCACGAGCCCGTTAAAACGATTCTTTTCAAGTTGCAGCAGGGACCGGTTTTTTTCGATCAAACGATGGCGCAGGGAAAATTTTTTCTCCTGCAAGCGCAGAATTCCCCTAAGGGGCGAGGCTTGCAACAACCGCTCGATTCGGTCTCGCAATTGCTGATTCTTGAGAACCACCGATTGCCGAAGTCCGCGCACCAGTCGCGGGCGCAAATCTCGAAAGCGCTCTTCCAGCCGTTGCATAGCCCTTTTGGGCGAGGCCTGAAACAGCCGCGCCACCCGGTTTTCCAGATGCTGTTTTTGCAACCCCACTCCCTGGTTCAATCCACGCACCAGCCTGAGATTCAAGTCGTCCACCCGCTGTTGGAGGGGTGCTAAAATGTGCTGCGGGTCGCGGAAAAACCGCCGGTCCACGAGCCGGTTCAAGTGCAGGCGTTGATTTTCAATCGGCCTTTTAACAGCGACCAGCAGTTGACGGGTCATCGTGGCCAGTTGTCCTACGATATCATCCAAAACAGGAACCGTCAGTTCCGCCGCTGCGGAAGGTGTCGGCGCGCGCAGATCGGCGACAAAGTCCGCAATGGTGAAATCAATTTCGTGGCCAACGGCTGAGACCACGGGGATTTCAGATGCGGCGATGGCACGGGCCACGACTTCTTCATTAAAGGCCCACAAATCCTCGATCGATCCGCCTCCGCGGCCAACGATCAACACATCGACATCTTTGACCCTGTTCATCTCGTGAATCGCCTGGGCAATTTCTTCCGCCGATCCCTCGCCCTGCACCTTCACCGGGTAGATCAATACGGAAACTTTGGGGTTTCGCCGCCGGATGATATTGAGAATATCACGGACCGCGGCTCCTGTGGAGGAGGTGATCACCCCCACCTTCCAGGGAAATTCAGGGATCGGTTTTTTGCGGTCGGCATCAAACAAGCCTTCTTTCGCCAATTTTTCTTTTAACTGGTCAAACGCTTTCTGCAACGCGCCGAGGCCCACCGGCTCCATCGTTTCCACGATGATCTGATACTCGCCCCGGGCATCGTAAACCGTCACTCTGCCGAACAATATGACGTGGTCGCCGTCTTCCGACTGATATTTCAGTTTGGACCTGGAACCTTTGAACATGACACAGCGGACCTGGGATTTTTCATCCTTGAGGACGAAATACGCGTGGTTGGAAGCCGGCACCCGGAGGTTGGAGATTTCCCCTTCCACCCAGATCGCGTCAAATTCCGTCTCGAGGATGCCTTTGACGGTGCGGGTCAGCTCGGTGACCGAATACACTCGCGGCTTGTCTTCCTCCGCCTCATTAAAATTTAAGGATAGATTCAAATTTCAAACTCCGGATTTCACTATTCGCACTAAAATCAACCATCGGGATGATTTGCCAAAACAGTATGCCAGAAGAGGGTGGGGAGTAAAAATGATTCCGAACGGAAAAAGTGAAGATGAAGAATAAACGATTGTTATTTATAGCCAGCGGGACGCTGGCCCCAACCAGCCAAGGGGCTGGCCCCAATATTGACGTGCGATGGCTTTATGGCTGACTGAATCCTGATAAGTTCCGAATATTTCATCCTGATATTTTCATCAGGAGGTTTCAAGACCCGCTTCAAACGCTTTCAGCGTATTCTGCATGAGCAGAGCGATGGTCATCGGCCCCACCCCGCCCGGAACGGGAGTGATGAGCGCGGCTTTGGGTTCCACTTCGTCAAAAGCCACATCGCCCACCAGTTTGCCATCCACCCGGTTGATGCCGACATCGATGACCACGGCGCCTTCCTTGACCATATCTCCAGTCACAAAATTGGGTTTTCCTACAGCGGCGATCAACAGATCGGCTGTCCGGGTGACTGCGGGCAGATCCTTGGTACGGGAATGACAGATCGTCACCGTCGCGTTCCTGTGCAAAAGTAACAGCGCCACCGGTTTGCCGACGATATTGCTCCTGCCCAGCACCACCGCATGTTTGCCTTCTATTTCGACGCCATAATGATCCAGCATTTCGATGATCCCCGATGGCGTGCAGGGAGCCAGCACGGCGGACCCCATCATCAGGCGGCCCATGCTGACCGGATGAAAGCCGTCCACATCTTTCGCAGGGTCGATGGCCTCCAGCACCTTGTCGGAGTCGATGTGTGCGGGAAGCGGCAATTGCACCAGGATTCCGCTGACCTGGTCGTTGGCGTTCAATTCAGCCACCAGAGCCAGAAGATCCGCTTCTTTGGTATCCTCCGGCAGGGTGTGTTGAAAGGAAGCGAAACCCAGGTCCTTGCAGGTTTTATTTTTATTGCGGACATACACGGCTGACGCCGGATCTTCCCCGACAAGCACCGTGGCCAGACCTGGAACTCTGCCGGTTTGCTCCCGGAGTCGTTCGACTTCCCGGCCAATGCGGTCCTTTATTTCTGCGGCTACTTTTTTTCCATCGATGAGAGACATGTTTCACTCTTGGCTGGTTAAGACGGCTGGCATGATAACAGAACAGCAATTGCGATGCTATAAAAGGTGGGAAGGTTCAAAAAAATTCGTACATAAATCAGAAAACGTTGTACGGCGTGAGCAAAACCGCTCCAGTCCGGAGCCTGGTCAATCGATTTGCAGTTCCTTTATCAACCGGGAAAGATAGGAACGCTGGACGTCGAGAATTTTTGCGGCCTTGGTGCGATTGCCATTGGTGGATTTTAAAGTATTGGTGATGAAGATTTGCCGAAAGGCATCATTCGCATCCTTCAGGGTCGCGCCAACGCTGACTTCAATGGGCGCATCCTGCGAGTTGAAAGGAAAGGCATCCGGAGTCAGTTCGTCGCCATCAATGAGAACGATCGCCCGTTCCAGGGTATTTTCCAGTTCGCGGATGTTCCCCGGCCAGGAATAACCCATCAGATGCGTCAGCAAACCTTTGCTGATTTTTTTGACCTTCTGGCCTTCCTCGTCATCGGATCGTCGCCTTTGGGGCGTGTGTTTTTTAATAAAATAGGTGACCAGATCGGGAATGTCCTCCCAACGGTTGCGCAAGGGCGGAAGCTCAATGCCAATCACATTGATCCGGTAAAATAAATCCTGGCGGAATTTACCTTCCTGCACCATTTGTTCCAGATCGCGATTGGTGGCCGAAATGATCCTCACGTCCACATGGATGGTTTCCGTTCCCCCAAGACGTATGAAAGATTCCTCCTGAATCACCCGGAGCAGTTTCACCTGCATGTCCGGCGGCATTTCGCCGATTTCATCCAGAAACAGGGTCCCTGTGTGCGCCGCCTCGAACAATCCTATTTTGGCGGTGTCGGCACTGGTGAAGGCTCCCTTTTCGTGACCAAAAAGCTCGCGCTCCAGAATTGATGCCGGCAATGCGCCACAACTCACGGAGATAAAAGGATTGTTTTGTCGCGGGCCGCGGTCGTGGATCAAATGCGCAAATAATTCTTTTCCCGTACCGCTTTCTCCGGTGATCCACACGGAGGCCTTGGAATCGGCCACGCGCTCGGCCAGCTTGATACACTTCTGGATCGCCGGGCTTTCCCCCACGATCGTGTAGCGGCGCATGGAAGTTTCCTTGAGCCGGTCGAATTCTTTTCCCAGGGCCATGCGGTTTTGGGAGGCCTGAAAAAATTTCGGAATCATGCGGGCAAACTTTTTGAGGATCTCGATATCCATATCCGAGAACCCATCACCCGACTTTTTATCGCGGAATTGCACGACACCGATGACTTTTTTATCGACAAAAAGCGGCAGACAGGCAATGGATTGCACCTGATCGTTGCCCTCTTCGCTCACTTTTTTGTACCATCGGGGGTCGTTTTGCGCATCATTCGAGATGATGGCTTTTCCCATCTTGGAAACCGTCCCGGCAATTCCAACTCCCGGAGGAATCTCAATATCCTTGAGTTCCCCCATATGGTCCCCAGACGACTGATAGTATTGCAGCTTTTTGGTTTTTTCGTCCTGCACCAGGAGCAGCGAGGCATGCTTCGCGCCCACAATCTCGGTGGCGGAATTGATGACCATGCTAAGCAGCTCATCAATTTCCATGGAGACGGTTTTGAACTGCGAAGATATCTTGCGGATCGCCTGAATATTGGCCTGGTTATCAATTAGTTTCATGGGTTTCTTAAAAAATTAAGGGCCGAGTGTTTAGCGATGAAAATATGGGTAATTTCGGACATCAATAAACCATAAGTATGCATAAAAGTATACACCTTTTAAACTGAAATTAAAAGTACTAAAAATTCAATGGTTTATAACATTAATTAATGCACGCTTTATGTAAATTTATAATTTTTCGCCAAGATTATCATACAAGCGGACAATAGTTTACAATTTTGATGAGTTAACTTCAAAGATCATGGTTGTGCTGAACCCTCCTTTCCCTGATAATGCATGGCAGAATATCCTTGCTGGCAAGGGCCGCAAATGCCAATTTCTGCGGCCCCAAAGACACTTCTATTTCCTGGTTCCCTAATCAATCTCTGCCTCACGCTGTGATGCTTTGAAATGCCGATGACCCCCGTGGCTCCTTCCGTAAAAACACAGGTCGGGAGTATCCTTGCCCTGATATTACTTGTACTGCTGGTCTATTTTAATTCGCTCCAGGGATCGTTTCATTTTGATGACCGGAATTTGATCGACCGTGAGTGGATTGCCGATCTGGATGCTTTCAATAAAAATGTCCATATCCCGGAATTTGAAAACCGCCCCGTGTTGCTGTGGACCTTTGCTCTCAACAACACCCTGCACAAAAATAAAGTCTTCGGATTCCATCTGCTCAACCTGCTGTTGCATGCGTTCGTTTCCATCCTGATTTTTGTCATTCTTGTGCAAACGCAGAAGTTATTCCATCCGCCCTCCGCCGGAAGAGCTTTGCAAAACATGGTAAAGAATCCCAATTCTCCCTCACCTCTATCCTCTCCCCCTTGGGGGGAGAGGAAGAAACTCCTTCGCCCCTCTGGGGAGAAGGCTGGGATGAGGGGTTCTTCCTCTTACACAAAACTCTCACCCGGCGCCTTCGAGAACCGACCGGGAAATCTCTCGTTGCAACTGCCCTTGTTTGCGTCGCTGTTGTTCGCGGTCCACCCGCTGAACACCGACTCCGTTTCCTATATATCTTCACGATCCGCCGTTCTGGCGACGTTTTTTTATCTGCTCAGCCTGTATGCTTTTCTGAGAGTATTCACTCCCGCTACCCGCCGCTGGCAAAAACCCGCTCAGGTCGGTTGGGGACTCTTGACCGCCGTCGGCATGTATCTTGCGATCGCATCCAAGTTGATCGCCGTGACGCTTCCGGTTCTGCTGGGCCTTTGGTTTTTGATCTTCATCTGCCCCGCCCGCTTTCCGGGGCTTTCAACCGCACTGTTTTCCAGAAAAATGATCGCAGGTTATGCAGGCGTTTTTGCCATCCTTTTGGCGGCGGCTCTGTTTATCGGCCCCGACATTCTTTACACTCCCAAAGATCAGGGGCTGATGCTGTTTGGCAGAATTCCTTATTTGCTGGTCGAAGCCAAGGTGATCATTTTTCATTACCTGAAATTATTTTTCGTCCCCATCAATCTCAATGTAGACATCGGGTTTCCCTTCACCGCTTTTCATTACGATCCTCAAATTGCCCTGGCTATTTTGGGAATCGGCACGCTCCTTTATGTTGCCTTAAAATCCAAAAACACATGGTTCCGGGCCGGCGCTCTCTGGTTCATCCTCACCTTGATGCCCACCTCCAGTCTCGTGCCCTTGAGCGATCTGGCTGTGGAACACAGGATGTACCTGCCAATGACTCTGGGATTGTGTCTTATTATCGGCGGGGCCATCGCCAACCTTCGGACCGCATGGGGATCGGGATTCTTGGTGGTGACAATCGCTTTACTCAGTTTATTGACCCTCGCAAGAAACGGGGTGTGGACCGATGAGGTTCGACTGTGGCAGGATGCGGTTAAAAAGAATCCGCTGTCATCCCGGACCCACAATAACCTGGGCAAAGCTTATTATGAAAAGGGTCAGCTGGACGAGGCGCTGTTTCATTTTAAGAAAAGCAACGAGAATATTCAAAATCACCTAACCAAACAATACAATTTTCAAAACAAGGAAGATGCCCCCTCAATGTCAATCGCGGCTAATATTGCGGAACCGCATTACAACCTGGCGAGCGTGTATCTGGACAAAGGCCATCTGCAACAAGCCGAACGCGAATACCAGACCGCCATCCGCCTGAACCCGAATTATTTCAGCGCGTATTTTGGCCTCGGCTCCGTTTATGCTCGTTTGGGCCAATCAGATCAGGCCATCAATGCCTTCCACACCGCCATTCAGAAAAGAAAATCGGCAACGGGCAAAGAAGACTATCCTCTGGCGCGGCTCAACCTTGGGGAAATTTATGGCCGCACCGGAAAGTTTGACGATGCCATCCGCGAACTTGCTCTGGCAGTCCAGCACGATCCGTCCCTGGTTCTCGGTCATTACAATCTGGGGCTGGCCTACTTGATGACGGGAAAGTTCAGCGAAGCCGAACAGGCGCTCACCACCTGTCTGGCTCTCGACCCCCGTTTCGAGCCTGCGCTTTTCACTCGCGCCAGGGTCACTCAGGCCAAAGGCGAATGGCAACGATCGACCCGGCAGTTTGAAGAATTCCTGGCGGTCAAAGGCGAGGATGCCGGGGCTCATTATCAGATCGGATGGAATTATAATCAGGCCGGACAACACGATCTTGCTGTAAAACATCTTGAGAGGGCTTTAGCGTCCTATCCGCCGCCAAAACTGGCGGAAGAAATTACCCGACTGTTGCGGAAACTGTCCTGAGCATGAAAAATATTACTACCCAGCTGAAAGTTATTGCCGTTTTGAGTCTGCTGGGCATCCTGACTTTTTTCGGCACCTTACGTTCTCCTTTTTTATATGATGACGCACACGCCATTGTGGAGAACCCTCACATCCGCAACCTGTGGGATTTTCAGAACACGATCGGGATTGAAAATATTTTCAACCGCTCGGTGGTTCTCCTGACTTATGCCGTCAATCGAGAAGTCGGACGTCTGGATGCAGGACATCTTGATGTCTTTGGATTTCATCTCGTCAATATCCTGATCCACATTTGTGTCGGCATCGTGCTTTATTTTTTAACCCAGGCCCTGCTCGCAATCGAAACCCGGCAACTGCAAGCCCGGCTCAGGCCCCTGCCTCTGTTTGCGGCATCCATCCACCTGCTGCATCCCCTGACGGTGCAACCGGTCGCGTATCTTTCCAATCGGTCCTCGCTCCTTGTCACCTTGTTTTTTCTGCTCGGGTTTTATTTTTTCATACAAAGCGTCCGCGGATGGAAGCCGGGCGATGAAATGCGCAGTCTGTCCCACGCCGGCATCGCGCTCCTGTTTTTTTTCCTGGGCGCTGGCAGCAAGGAGACCATTGTCACCCTGCCGGTGATGGCGATGGCCTACCTCTGGTTTAAAACTCCGCGCATGGAAACCAACAAATTTGTTATCGTCGGCATGCTCATTCTTTTCCCGGTGCTTGTTTACCTGGGCGCTCGCTACATGCAAATGGGCAATCTGCTCGTTCTGAAAGCCGACCCCGGCTCCCTCATGATCGACCGCGGGCTGTATTTTCTGACGCAGATGAAGGCGCTGGTGTTTTATTATCTGCTGAAATTGTTTCTGCCTTTGAATCTCAATTTTGAGCCGGATGTAATTCTTGTTTCAGGAGTTCTCGATCCTGAATGGATGACAGGCTTTGCAGTCATGGTCCTTTTGGGCGCGGGTTTGTATTTACAAAACTCCAGACTGGCGCGGTTCGCTTTTTTCTGGGCGTTGGTCACCATCCTTCCCACCTCCAGTTTGATCCCCCTCAAGCAGATCGTCAGCGAACACCGGGCGTATCTTCCCGGCGTGGGCATCTGTCTGGCTTTGGGAGTCGGCGGCTTGACGGCAGTCCGTCACCCGGCCAATCGGTCCGTCATGATCTTCACCTTCTTGCTGTTGATTGCGTTATTGACGCTCAATCGCAGTCTCGACTACAGGACGGAAGTTCACCTGTGGCAGGATACGGCGCTGAAATCGCCGCAAAAAGCCCTGGTGCGCAACAACCTCGCCGCCGCCTATCTGGGCGAAAAAGGGTTTGATGAAGCCTTAAAGGAAATTGAGATCACCCTCAAGCTCGACCCGCTATACACGTACGCTCACATCAATCGGGGGCACATTTATTCCCGACAGGAAAACTGGCAAGCGGCAAGAATAGAGTTTGACCGGGGCCTCCTGCTCGGTTCGCCCAAGGCCGAGGCCTTTTTCAACGCCGCACTGGTACGCACTTATTTGAACCAGCCAGAAGAGAGCATCTCGTTTTTCAAAGAGGCCATTAAAATAAAACCGCACCGGGCCAAATATCATTTTGAGTTGGGCAACGTCTACCGTTTTCTCAACCGGCAGGATGAGGCGCTGGCTGAATACCGGCTGACCCTTTCCACTGAACCCGGTCATTTCCAGGCCCAGAACAATATCGGGGTGCTGTTCTGGAACCTGAAACAATATGATCTGGCGGCCCAGGCGTTTCAAAACGCTCTCACGCTTGGAGCGAATAATTCCGAGATCCAAAACAATCTGGCCAGCATCTACATGATTCAGAAACGGCATGGGCAAGCCATCCCGCATCTGGAACAGTTACTGGCTCTGCAACCCGATAACGCCAAGGCGAAAGAACTTCTTAAGGTCGCCACGACGCTTGCGGGAGTGAATCCATGAAATGCGGCAGCAGGCCTGATATGGCAAAATTTAAATATCGGGTGCATTGTTGTTTGCTTATCGCACTTCTGGGAATCGTGATCTATGGCAACCACCTGCACAACGCCTTCCAGTTCGACAGCGTCGCTTACATCGTCAACAACCCAAACCTGGATCACCCCGAAGAAATACTGACCCTTAAGTTTTGGGTCTCGGGGTGGGGTTCCCGAAGTCTCTTGCAGATGTCGCTGGCAGTCAATGCCTTTTTGGGCGGGGATCATCCCTTCGGTTATCATCTTTTCAACCTCACCTTTCATATTTTCAACTCCCTTTTGCTGTTTTTCATCACCGGAAAAGTTTGCCGAAGTTTTTTGCGCGACCCCGCAAACCTGGACGATGCTAAAATTCGCAGTATTTCCCTGGTCACCGCCCTGCTCTTTCTCTGTCACCCGCTACAAACCGAATCGGTGGTCTACATCATCAGCCGCTCCGAAGTGTTGGCGGCGACGTTTTATCTGGGAGGGTTTTTCCTGTTTCAATCCGTTTGGGAACAGAGACGATCCGCATCGGGAACGCTGAAATTCCTCTGGCTTCCCATACTGCTTTTTATTATTTTTGCTCTGGGGTTCAGCGTCAAGCAGACCCTCATCACCCTGCCGGCGATAATACTCCTCTATGCGCTTTGCCAGTGTGACCGGGGCTCCCTCCCGATCCGGTTTTTAATGCGCTGGAAGTGGGTGCTGGCGGGCATTTTTTTTGTGGCCTTTTCACTCCTTCTGAGAAAACTTCTCGCCGATGAAACCTTTCTCATCGGCCCGTCGAACCCGGAGGAAATGGTCGGCAGAAAAAAATACATGCTGAGCCAGCCCTCGGTGCTGGTCTTCTATTATCTGAAACTGTTGTTGTTTCCCGTCAGCCTCAACATCGACCCGGATATTCCGGTGGTGACGCATTTCATGTCCTGGCGGTTTCTCGGCCCCGCAGCTTTACTGGGAGCCTTGCTCTACCTGAGTACCAAATCGCGGATTTATTTATTTGGCATCGGCTGGTTTCTCATCATCCTGTCTCCCTCGTCGTCGATCATCACCCTGCATGACCTGGCGGCGGAACACCGGACCTACCTCGCTTCTTACGGATTTTATTTATTACTGTCTCTGGGGTTGTGGCAGGTCATCTTCAGTCGACCGCAGTTTTCAGAGGCCGCTAAAAAAGCGACGGCGTTTTTTCTGCTGGTGGTTCTGGTGGGTTCTTTAGGAGTGATGACGATCAAACGAAATCTGACCTGGAGGAGTGAGTTGACTTTATGGGAGGACACTCGGAACAAATCCCCGAACCTCGTCCGCCCGTTGATCAATCTGGGACGGGCCTACAGCCTGGCCGGACAAACGGACCGCGCCGTTTTCTATTACGAAGCCTCGCTGAAACAAGCGCCCGGAGTTTTTTCTCTCAATTACAATCTGGGCGAAATTTATTTCGACCAGGGCCGGGTGGAAGAAGCCTTGAAATTATTCAAGATGGCGGAAGCGCTGTCCCCCGAAGTTCCCGAGGTGCATGGAAAACTGGGCGAGGTATATATGAAAACCGCACAGTACGATCTTGCCGATCGTTATTTTAAACGCGCCATCGAGCTGAACCCGAAATACCCCGTGGCACTGCGCAATCTCGGCATCCTCAATTATTTTCATTTGCATCGGCCCGAACAGGCAAAAGTTTATTTTTCCCGGTCTTTGACTCTCGACCCCGATCAACCGGAAGCCGATGAAATTCGGCAATTGATTTCCCCTTAAAATGAACATTTTAAACAATCGTGAAATTGCTGTCGGGATATGGATTGTCATTCTGATCATATGGAGCCTTACTCACCCATCTATTAGAAAATCATTATTTCATGTCCTTAGGGCTCTTACTAAGAGAGTTATACTAGTATCTCTCGGTCTGATGGCCACATATGTTGGCCTCCTTGTATATTGCTTATATGAACTTGAATTGTGGACAACCGCCCAACTCAAAAACACAATTATTTGGAGTGGGTCAGTAGCGGTAGTGTCACTATTCAGGATCAGTGATATCGCCGATGAACCCCACTACTTCAGAACTGCTATAAAAGATATTCTAAAACTTGTAACGGTTCTTGAGTTTATTGTTGCATTTTATGCGTTCTCTTTATGGATTGAACTTTTGATAGTGCCGTTATCAACTTTGGTAGCGGGTATGCTGGCAATCGCTCAAACTGATAAGAAATACGAACATGTTGAAAAACTGCTTAACGGCCTACTAATGTGGTTTGGCATGGGATTAATCTTTTATGCTGCTTTCAAGTTGTTTTCGGACTTTGGATTATTTGCAAAGCCACAAACGCTCACAGATTTTTATCTTCCTCCGACCTTATCACTGTTTTACCTTCCATTCCTTTTCGTAGTGGCACTATATGTTAATTATGAGACTGCTTTTATTAGATTACAGTTTGCTATTAAAAAACCTGCTCTTAGAACCTATGCGAAACGATGCGCAATAATTGCCTTTCACTTCCGCATAGAATTATTGAAAAGATGGATTCGTAACTTAATGCTCACAAAACCTGTAAACAAGCAAGATGTCAAAAATACAATCTGTGAGATTAAAGTCCTCTGGGCACGAGAGCTGAGTCCTGAAGAAATAAACCTTGACCGAGGTTGGTCGCCCTATGTTGCACGAGAATTTTTAACGACGGAGGGGCTTGTTCCAGACGATTACCATCGAAGCGGTGGCAACTGTGAAGATTGGTGTGCAAGCTCAACTTATTTAGAGATCGGTGACGAAATTATACCTAATAATATTGCTTATCTCATTGAAGGAAATGAGACTGTTGCGACAATGCTAAAATTAATTATGAATGTGAGTATCCCAGACATATCACGCGAAGCTAATCAAAAATTTTGTAATATTGCCCAAATACTATTCGCTAAAGCTCTCGACAATGAAATGCCCGAGGGCATTAAGAGAAATCTCTCAAACGAAACTGAGATGACCACTCACTTAAACGAGAAAGAAATAATAATCTTAAAAGAGCTTTGGCCTAGTCACCATATGCAAGGCTACACTATAAAGTTCATCATACAGAATAATAAAATATCTGAAAACCATGCAGTTGATTAACTGCAGTTTAGTCTTTTACGAGCTTCGCCCCTCGCGTGCGGAGCCTCCTTGTACTTGCACCTAAACTCTTCGCCAGAGACGAAGATTCACCGAGAAGTCTGCACTTCCAGTTGCACGCCTTCTTTTTTCTGCAGGGTATAGATGATGCTAAACAGGTTTTTGGCCGTGGGATTGCCGCTGGGGCTGAACATGCGCATGAGGCTTTTCGGAGATTTTTGTGTCACGGCTCCCAGCTTCTCAAAGCCAATGGTGGAATTGATGTAGTCACGCAGGATAATTTTTCCGGTCTCTATATCACCGGCCAGCATGGTTTCGATACTTTCTTTGAGCAGGCCTCTGCGAAACTCGGGGTCACGCAGGGCGCGTGCCTGAATGGTTTCTTTAAAATGTCGTGTGATCGCCATGACTACGGCTCCTTTTTACGCTTTTTATATTCCTGCCAAAGTTCCTTTGCCTGATCAATATCTTTTTGCTGACGCTTCTTGGTACCGCCACCAAGCAAGATAACCAGCTTTTCACCGTCTTTACCCAAATAGACGCGGTATCCCGGTCCCCAGTCAACCCGGCATTCATGAACACCGCTTCCGACGCTTTTTACACTGGAAAGATTTCCGTTGCCTAGTCGCGTGAGATGGGTATTCACTTTCAGCGCGGCTTGAACATCCAGCCCATCAAACCAATCAGCAAAAGGACTGCTACCGTCGGCATAAAGGTATTCTTTTATCTCCATCACAATAGTAACCTATGTGTTACTATTGTGCAAGTTGGATAATTAAAGCTCTGGTGCATAAGCTCTTTCCGTATCATTGTCAAAGCTCATTCTACTCTTATCCACAAGGGCAAATTTTTCAAACCCCGGTTTTAACCCGTGTCGATTTTCTGCGCAGAAACAAAAGATAAACCGATAAAAAATTCACCCCGACCGCGGTCAGCCAGATAAACACATCCAGCCGGTCCAGCAGGGCCAGCACAAACAGGAAATGGGTGAAGTCGCGGTTGGCCAGTTTATCGACAAAATCGCTTTTCTTGCCGCTCTTCCCAGAACTGGCACTCGCCTTGCCTGCGGTAACGGCCGCCCCTATCATTAAAAATGAAATCAGACTGCCAACAGCCGCCAGAGAGCCAAGCACGATGTAAATCATCCCGCCCTGCACATGAAACAGCCCCATGCCGATGGAGAAAAATACCGCGACATGAACAATGTTGTCGCACAGGATATCCAGCTTGCCGCCAAACTCCGTTTCCATGAATTTAATGCGCGCAATTTCGCCGTCCACCCCATCCACCCAGATGGATGCCAGCAATAACCCGGCTCCCATCACCCCCATCTGATAGCCGCCCAGGAAAAAATACCCTGCCGACGCAAGCCCCAGAATAAAACTCAGCACCGTGATCTGGTTCGGTGTGAACCGGGTATTGATCAGCAACCGCGTCATTAATTTGGAAACCGGGCGCGACAACAGCCGGGTGGCCAGACTGTCATTGGCCAATCCGCCCGATTTTTGAAGGATGCGTTCGCCTTCCAGCTCGAAATCACTTTCCGTGGAGATTTTAGGATGACTGGCTTCCGGGAAATACCGCAGGGATTTTTTTTCGCCGGCCAGATTCTGCGCGGTGGGGTTTACGGACGGTTCCCGCATCCGCTCCAGCCCGGCAAAGTCAAAGCCGTCCTTAAATTCCAGCAAGGAGGTCAGGAAACCGTTATCGAGAACAAGGGCGGCATGCTCTTCGTTATTCCCGGCGCCCGGCTTTTGGGTTATCGCTGACCGGATTTGGGTCTTTTCATAAAGCCCCGATCCATTCAGGAAAAGCAATTCCCCGGCTTCCTGCGTGACCTGCTTCAATTCCTGGGAATCCGCTATATATTCCAGTTGCAACGTCACTCTGGGGTCCTGGATGATACGGTTATACAATTCGGCTGCGGACTTGGGGTCGTTGCCCGCAAATAAAATCAGATGCGCAATACCGCCTCTTTGAATATTGAAGACATTTCTCAACAAGAATGGAACCCCCGCGACTCGCCGCCAATACCAATCCTCCCTGTTTTCGTTTTTGGGAGGGGGGGGCAAAAATAAAACCGCCAGGGGACTTTTATTTTGGGTGAGGACTAAAGAATTTTCTGAATTTTTCAACATTTGGTATATAATTCAAACTTCGGCTAATTTGAGTAGAGGATATCAAGACGTTAAATATACGCAAGAGCAAAAACTCATTGAATATGAGTCGATTCGGGTAGTGAATCCTGACACTGCCTATGCAAGGCTGTAAATCTGCTGCCGGACTCGAATCCGTTCCTCCCGGCAACCGACCAGTAAGATCCTCGATTTTTCTGATTCACAGAAAATCTTGATTTTTTAAATTTTTCATGTAACTTTTCAGGTTGCTCTTCGACCTATAATCAGTTGCATTTATTTGTTCAAGACCTTTTTTGCGACAAATATTTTTGCACCGGCTGAAACTTGTAACTTTATCAATATTCTGGGGTCAAATCCAACGTGAATAAAATTAAAATTGCCATCATCGGAATTGGAAATTGCGCCAGTTCCCTGATACAGGGAATCCACTTTTATAAAGGCAAAAATCTCGACGACGCCATTGGCCTGATGCATGGCGAGATCGGGGGATATCGCCCTGAAGATATTCGCGTTGTGGCCTGTTTCGATATCGACAAAAGAAAAGTTGGCAAAGATGTAAACGAAGCCATTTTTGCTCCCCCCAATTGCACCACCGTGTTTCAGGCAGAACTGCCGGAAGCCGGTGTAAAAGTGCGGATGGGGAAAATCCTCGATGGGGTTTCCGAGCACATGGCCGATTATAACGAAAAAAATACCTTCGTCCCGGCCACGGGATCTGAGCCCGACAAAGCAGAAGTTGTGAAGGTTCTAAAAGAGTCGGGAGCGGAGATTCTGGTGAATTATCTTCCCGTCGGCTCGGAAGAAGCCACCCGGTTTTATGCTGAGTGCGCACTGGAAGCAGGAACAGCTTTTATCAACAACATTCCCGTGTTCATCGCCAGCAATCCCGAATGGGCCCGACGATTTGCGGAAAAAAACCTCCCCATCATCGGCGACGATATCAAATCGCAATTTGGGGCCACCATCACCCACCGCGTTCTGACCGACCTGTTCAAAAAGCGCGGCATCAAGCTGGATCGCACTTACCAGCTCAATACCGGAGGCAACACCGATTTTCTCAACATGTTGAATCGCAAACGGTTGGCTTCCAAGAAAACATCCAAAACCGAAGCCGTACAATCGGCGGCGGAGAAGCGGCTGGATGACGACAACATCCACGTCGGCCCCAGTGATTACGTTCCCTGGCAGAAGGACAATAAGGTTTGTTTCATCCGCATGGAAGGCCGGATTTTTGGTGACGTCCCCATCAATCTGGAAATGCGTCTTTCGGTAGAGGATTCGCCCAATTCCGCCGGCGTCGCGATCGACACCATCCGCTGTGCCAAACTGGCTCTGGACCGGGGAGAAGGCGGCGTTCTGCACGGACCGTCGGCTTATTTCTGCAAACATCCGCCGCGTCAATTCACGGACGATCAAGCCCACCACATGACGGAAAACTTCATTGCCGGAAAAACTCAGAAAGGATCCAAAAAATGCCTGATCATCGCCGCCGGCAAGGGCATGCGATTGCGCTCCAGGGGTGCCAGTAAACCGTTGACCCCCATTTTTGGCATCCCGCTGATCGAACGGGTCGTAATGACCGCGATGGAAGCCGGAGCCAATGAGTTTTTTGTGGTCACCGGATATCAGGCCGATGCGCTTCAGGCTTTTCTGCAGGATCTTTCGCATCGTCTGGGAATCCGCATCACCCCGATTGCCAATGAGGACTGGGAAAAAGAAAACGGCCTTTCGGTTCTCAAAGGACAACCTTATTTCCAGGAGCCCTTTTTACTGCTGATGGCGGACCACTTGTTTGACCCGGCCATCGCCAGAGATTTGATGTCTTACCCCCTGGGAGATAAAGAAATCGCCCTCGGCGTCGACCGCAACACCAGCAACCCGCTGATTGATTTGCAGGATGTCACCCGCGTAAAAACAGCTGATGACAATATTCTGGCAATCGGCAAGGGGATCAAAGATTTTGACGCGTTTGACACCGGCATTTTCTACTGCCAACCAGCCTTATTCAACGCCCTGGAGCAGTGTTCCAAGGAAAATGGCGACACCACTTTGTCCGGAGCCATTCAAATCCTTGCACGGGATAACCGGGCCAAGGCCGTTGATATCGCCAACCGGTTCTGGATTGACGTGGATGACCCAAACGCCTTCAAGCTGGCGGAAAATGCCCTCCTGTCCGAAATTGAAGATTCGGCCTCGACCGTTGTGGTACCCTCAAAAAGTGCGGCGGAACCCTCCAGGAAAAATTAATTGAAGACCGCTAGATTAAACATCTAAATTGAGATAATATCAGCAACAGCTCTGATAAAAAAATTTCATAGTGCCGAAGTGGTGAAATTGGTAGACGCGCTGGACTCAAAATCCTGTGGGGGCAACCCCGTGTCGGTTCGACTCCGACCTTCGGCACTCTTAATACAAAAAGGGCCTGCGAAAAATCCGCAGGCCCTTTTTAGTTCGATCAATTTAGAGAAAACCAAAAAACTGATCTCCTGTTACCACAACGCGCTCTTTAACTTGAGTTTTTAGAATACAGGGCACCTCTAAAAATTGACTAAATGCTCCTAATCGTCAATTTAAGGAGATGGTTTTGTTTTAGTGGGACAGGCTTTCCAGCCTGTCCGCACGGGCTAGAAAGCCCATGCCACTGATACAAGAAATCCTTGTACAATGTTCGGTTTCCTGTAATAAACTAATTTTTAGAGATGCCTTACATATATAATCTAATCAGACCCAGGCTTCGACATCCATGCGTATTTATCATTGTTTGCTTGCAGCATGGCCGCCAATCGCTGGCGAAGCCGCCTTCCGCGTTCTGGATGTTCGGTGACAATGTTCATTTGTTCTAGCGGATCCTCTTTCAAATCGTATAACTCCTCCTCTTCTCGACGCGCGTCGACAATGTACTTCCATCCTGCTTCGCGCACACCCAGCAGGTACTGGCCCCGGGCGGCGGCAAAAAAATACGCTCTTGGCGAATGGTTCGGAGAAAAAAGACTGCTGCCCTGTTACTCAGCAGGTGAAGGCTCTCCCAGCATATCCAGCAGGGTAGGCGCCAAATCCACATGCGATCCGACTGTGGGTATTCGATATCCATCAGGGATCAAACGCGGATTCCATAATATGAGCGGCACTTTAACTTCCTCATCGTAAACAGAAAAACCATGTCCTTTGGTGTTATGAATCTGGTGAAAAGCTTCTCCATGGTCTCCAGTTATGACAACCAGAGTATCGTCTGCCAGGTTTTGCTTTTTAAGATAATCCAGAAGCCCGCCAATATATCCATCGACCTCATTCAAGATCGACAGATACCGCTGTAGATCATCTTTGGTCTTGTTTTTTTCATCATTGCCCAATGAATAAGGATGATGCGTCTGATCGGTCCACGCGACCATAAAAAATGGCTGGCTGTCATTGCCTTTGCCATCCAGAAACTGACGGATTTCGTCAAACAGATACTTGTCTCTCACGCCCCACGAGGTATTGCGCTTTGTAGGCGCCAGTTCCAGCTCGGTCTTGACCAGTTGAAAATCGCCGTTATCGAACATGCCCTTACTGGCCCATTGTGGATCACCCGATGCCAGAAACACAGTCTGGTAACCGCGCTCACGCAAAACAGTAGCAACAGATGGGGTCGGAATATTTGCAAGCCGAAAGCTTGGTTGATTATCATAAGATTTCAACGGAGGAGGCGTCGCATGCAGAATCGAAGTCAACGCAAAAGCCGTCCAACCAACGGGGGTGTAGTAACTGTCAAATACCACCGCATTTTTTGTCTCAGCCGCCAAACGGGGGGTGACGGGGGAATCCTTATCATAGACGGTCAGGTAATGGGCGCCCACCGATTCAAGAACGATTAGAATGACATTCTTAATGGGGCGGGCTCGCAATTTTTTCACCAGGGGATCGGAATGGGTCGCGGCTTTAGATGATATGGGGCCGTTGAAATCCAACATGTCATCAGGCGGAAATTCAATTGCCAGGAGGCTGGACTTTGCCCCCATGAATTCCGGCAACGTTGACTTGAGCATTACCCAGTGCGGATTTTCAACGATATACCTGTCTTGAGCAGAGAACCACTTGCTACCGACAATTTGGAACCCAAGGCAAAACCAAAGCACCGTTCCCCCGAAACCAACGGCATATATGTAGGACAAGCGTTTAAAAGACCAGTCACGCGAGGCGCGGCACAGTCCCCAGACGCTCAGCAAATAGAGAATGGGCGCTCCGATCAAAGCCACCAGAACCGAAGGAGTCGCATATGGAAGAACGGATGACTGAAGTTTTGAAACATCGCCACCCGCTCCTAAAGCGAAAAGATTTGCCGTTATCTGAGCGCCAAAGTAGGCGTATATTTGTCGGCCAATCACAGCATACGCAACGCAAAAGGCCCCAAATAAAATGAAACCATAAAATATGTTTTTGGAAATCCATCGATACGCAGAAGTGAAACGCAGAGCCAGTTCCCCCAACAGTCCCGCTCCGAGGGCAAACAGTAAATCCGACTGTGAAATACAAGCCGCCCAGGTGAGATAGATCCAGTCAAAATACACATCCCATGACACGTCCAAATCCCAGATATTCCAGGAGTTGGAAAGTTTCACATACGTCGCCTTGATGATGACCAGAGCGATGGCCAGGCTGACAGAAGGCCATAGCAGTGATAGATTTGGTGAATTAGTTTTTATTTTTTGCATGATACGCGGGACGCAACCTGGTTGAACTTACCAACTCAAATTTCAAAAAGGATTTCATTTTATCCCAGCAATGAACGGAGATTCGTGTCTGGCCCCATCGCCAGGCGCGGCAAACGGAATGGATCCGTCAGCGGAAATTCAAAGATGCCATTCCCATATAAAAAAGCCGCCTGATAACCAGAATTTTTAACCATTTGACCCACCGCTTTCGAACCCGCCCCAGCATCCTCGCGGCATGCTCGGCTATGCGTTCAACTGGTCATCGGAGGGCGTGGTCAACGAGTACCTGGTAGACTGCGAAGTGATCAAGGACGGGAACCGGGCCAAAATTCCCTCCATGGAAGGGCTTGAAACCATCGTCATCGACGGCGTGCAGTTGGAGGCTTTCACCACCTCGGGCGGCCTGGGAACCATGTGCGAGACGTATAATAATAAAGTCACTCACCTCAACTACAAAACCATCCGCTACCCTGGGCATTGCGAATTGATGCGATTTTTTTTCAACGAACTTTTTATGCGGGAAAAGCGCGAGCTGGCTGGAAAAATTCTCGTGCACGCCAAGCCGCCAGTGAATGACGACGTGGTTTATGTGCATGCGGCGGTCGAGGGCTGGAAAAACAAAAAACTTTTCCGCGACGAATTCGTGCGCAGTTATTTTCCCAGAGAAATTGCGGGCAAGATGTGGAAAGCAATATCGTGGACGACTTCCGCATCCGTCTGCGCGGTGCTGGAAATGGTTTCCAAGGGGGCTCTGCCCTCCCGGGGCTTTCTGAAACAGGAAGATATTCCTTTTGATTTGTTTACGAAAACGCGGACCGGCTCATTATTTGAGTCGCATGAAGAGAAATGTTGATGGAGAACTCTTGGAATCAGGAAGTTTCCAGGGGCAGGCTTAATTTCTCAATAACTTGATTCGTGGCTCGAACCTCACCCACCGCCCGGTCAAACAACTCATCCAGCCGATCCCTCATTTCCGGCGACAGCGATACCAGCTTCGAGCGGGCGTCTTTCGAGTTCTCTTCTTCGCGGATAAAATCATGTTCGATGGCGGTTTCAAGATACTTGCCCGCTGTCTGGGCGCTTTTGATGCCAATCATGAATTTCAACGCGTCGGTCTTGCGCACCGGTCGATCGCTCTTCCATAACCGCGTCAATAAATCCCAATAGGCAGAAGAATAAAATTCAGGATCGCCCTTGAATACCTGGAGCCAGTTCTGCCCCACATGATCAATCAAATTCAGATACTCTTTGCGCTGCTCACCTGTGTATTTGAGTTTCATACCCCGCCTTTACTTAAAATTTAAACCACTTAAATGTAACCTACTCAATACATTTTTGCAATAAATGTTGTATTTATTATTAAGGATAATGTTACCTGTATCATTATTTATCAGCCAGCATTGCCCATTAAAGCTAACCCGCCAAGGCGGATTTGCAACGGCTCTCACAAAATACATATAAAATTATATTTAAATTTGACAACAAAAATACATTCAACTACAGTCAAACAGTAATTTTAAAATAATTTAGGAGGGCATACCATGAGAAAAGCATTCCTTGCAAAGCCGGTACCGTTAATTTAAAAATCCTTCACCCACTCGACCCCTTCCGGGTGGTCGATGAAGGGGTTGCGGTTGCCCTGCTCCAGTTCGATGAGGGAGTTTCTCTCCTCTTCCCAACGGTCGGGTGGGTCCGTAAAATGCCAGGTCCGCAATTGGTTTTCCATGTCTTCCGCAATTTTCAACCCGTATTGACGGGACATATAAAAATAAGCGCGGGCGATGTCGCCCCGAGCGCCCGACCGCAGGCCTGACGTCGGCGTGGTTTTATCTTGGCAAAATTGGTATTCCCCCATACCGCCGAACTCATCGGGGGATTCCATCCGCTCCCCATCCTCTCCGGCGATGGCGGGAAACAGGTTGTGCATGTCCGCTTGCCGGGTCTTGAATTTATGAGAAAGAACATTACAGCAACGGGAACCGACGCCCTCTCCCTTTCCATCACCACGGCAAAGAGCCTCATCCCAGCATTTCAGAGGTTTGGCGAAAGTGGCAACGGGAACCGCATGCACCCATTGAAGAATTTTTCGCAGGCTCTTATCTTCAGTCGCTTTCGGCCCATGATCGCAAATTTCAGGGTACACCTGCTGGATCTTGTCGAAGAAACAACCGCAGTGCAGAGTCTTGGGGTGGTTTCCCTGTAAATAGATTTTTTTCAATTGTTTCTTCGCTATTTCAACACTGATCGTCTGGGAAGGCGCGAACAACCCGTCATCCAGCACTTGCGAAATGGCCGGCACCGGGTGGTATAATAAAATGGTGGCAAGGACGGTCAATAAACGCAGTAGAGGGTACATGCGGAAATTATAGCAATTCTTCCTCAGCAACATCCACAAGGATAAATTTCATGAGCCAACTCATCCTCCCGAAAGCCTGGCAGATCCCCGAAAAAGATATCACCCCGGAAGCCGTGTTCAACAACCGTCGGCATTTTTTGAAATTGCTGGGCTTCACCACCGCCGGCATCGCAGGCGCTTTGTTCGCGCCATCGGCGTTCGCTAAAAGCGCAGAGTCCAAACTGGCGGAAAAATTGTTCGCAGAAAATCAGACCGGCCCCTTGCCCCAAGTGCCCAACTTAAAGCGCAACCCCGACTACACCCTTCGTCGACCGATGACGTACGAAAGCGTGGCTCTCAAATACAATAATTTTTATGAATTCACCGCCGAGAAAGATCGCGTCTGGCAAATGATCAACGCCTTCAAACCGCGGCCCTGGGAAATCGAAATCGGCGGGCTGGTGGAAAAACCCGGCAAATACGCCATCGATGACTTTATAAAAATCTTTAATCAGGAAGAGCGCGTGTACCGCCACCGCTGTGTGGAGACCTGGGCGATGGTCGTCCCGTGGAATGGCTTCCAGATGTCGGATCTGATCGATAAAGTGCAACCGAAATCAAACGCCCGTTTTGTCAAGTTCACCAGTTTCGATGATCCCGACGTCGCACCAGGACAACAACGTTTCCGCGACCTGCCCTGGCCCTACACCGAAGCCCTGACGATAAAAGAAGCGATGAACGAATTGACCTTCCTCGCCACGGGAATATACGGGCGCACCCTGCCCGCCCAGCACGGCGCGCCGATCCGTCTGGTGACGCCGTGGAAATACGGGTTCAAGAGTATCAAGTCCATCGTCAGGATCGAATTCACCGATACCAAACCCGCAACCTTCTGGAACACCCTGATTCCGAAGGAATATGATTTTGAGGCCAACGTCAACCCGGATGTCCCGCATCCGCGCTGGTCGCAACGGCGGGAAAAAATGATCGGCACCGGAGAAGTCTTCGCCACGCAGAAATACAACGGCTACGGGGATTTCGTCGCCGAACTTTATGCGTAAAGATACGCTCCCTTTTTCTTAAAGGGAACCTTCCTTCACGTCATCGCGAGCCGCAAAGCGGCGCGGCGATCCAGATCTTCTGGATTGCTTCGCTAACGCTCGCAATGACAAACTATTACTCCCTCTCCCCTTTGGAGGGGAGCACCCAAAGGGTGACGGCTGGGTGAGGGGCGGTAACTCCCCCTTCCATGAAGGGGGCCGGGGGGATTTTATCCCCCACCCTTCTTCCTGCGCGCCTCAGCTAAATTATTTTCTACTAAGGCAACTCGGTGGGCCAATCCCATCTTTTTAACAACGACCAACGCCTTCTCAAAATACCCGATGGCTTTATCGTAGTCCCCCTTGGCTTCCCACGCCACCCCAAGATTGTTCCAGTCGCGGGCCACATCCGGGTGCTTGGGACCGAAGGTTTTTAGATCGCTTGCCAACGCCTTCTCGTAATACTCGATGGATTTATCGTGTTTTCCTTTTCCCTTCCAGGCCGACCCCAGATTGTTCCAATAAGTAGCCACATTCGGGTGTTCTGGACCGAATGTTTTCAAGTCGCTCGCCAGCGCCTTCTCGTAATACTCGATGGCTTTATCGTGTTTTCCTTTTCCCTTCCAGGCCGACCCCAGATTGTTCCAATAGGTCGCTACCTGCGGGTGCTCCGGACCCAAGGACTTTAAATCACTTGCCAACGCCTTCTCGTAATTTTCGATGGCTTGGTCGTATTTTCCCTTTTCCTTCCAAGCCAAACCCAGATTGTTCCAAACGCGAGCCACATTCGGGTGGTTCGGGCCAAAGGTTTTTAGATCACTTACCAGCGTTCGCTCAAAATATTCTATAGCTTGATCGTGTTGCCCCTTGGCATGCCATACCGCCCCTAGATTGTTCCAGGTTGCCGCGACACACGGGTGTTCCGGGCCGAAGGTTTTCAGGTTGACTTCCTGCGCCTTCTCGTAATACCCAATAGCTTTATCGAACTCCCCCTTAGCATCCCACGCCGCCCCAAGGTTGTTCCAACCGCGAGCCACGTTCGGGTGGGACCCACCGAAGGATTTTAGATCGCTCGCCAACGCCTTTTCGTAATACTCAATGGCTACATCGTATTGCCCTTTCTCTCTACACACTTCTCCCAGATTGTTCCAATAAACTGCTACCTGCGGATGGTCCGGGCCGAAGGTTTTCAGATCGCTTTCCAGCGCCTTCTCATAATACTCGATGGCCTTGTCCAGTTTTCCTTTGTCCTTCCAGGCCAATCCCAGATTGTTCCAACGGATCGCCACCTTCGGATGTTCTGGGCCGAGGGTTTGGAGACCACTTGCCAGTCCTTTTTCATGATAGCTTATGGCCTTATCGTGTTGCCCCTTGGCATTCCAGGCCATCCCCAAATTGTTCCAATAAGTAGCCACATTCGCATGGTCCGGGCCAAAGGTTTTAAGATCGCTTGCCAGCGCTTTCTCGTAATACTCAATCGCTTTATCGTATTTTTCTAACGTGTTGGCCATGACTCCCGCTTCGTTCTGGTAGAGGGGGTTTTCGGGAGCCAGTTGCACGGCTTTCTCAAAGTATTGGAGGGCGTTTTTGTAGTCGAGTTTCAGTGCATACACCTGCGCCTTGGCGAAGCGGGTTTTGGCGGTCTTTAAAATCTGTTCGTCTTCATTGCCTTCATTTTCGGAAAGGAGCGTCAAGGCTGCGTCCAGCTTGCCTTGCGAGATCAGGTTCAACGCTTCTTCGAGATCGGTCCCTTTCAATTCATTTTGCAGTTCGTCGATGATTTCTTCAAAACGTTTGACTTCCGCATCGTCATACAACGGTACCCTGGGGTCGGGAGCTTTCCTCAATAGTTGCTGCCGCATCCAAAGAAACAGAGGATCGCTTTCCCCATAGGGTTTGGCGATATGGGCATGATCTTTAAGAAAGCCCTGGGTTTGCTGGGCAAAATACACCGCAGAATCTTTTTCCACGATCCGCCCCATTAATTTATTCACTGGCGCAATTTCGTATCCGGCGGAGAAACGAAAGGTCTGCTCGCTTTCAGGTTGCAGGAAACGCTCGCGCCAGCGTTCGTTCAGGGAATCCAGAAACCCTTCTCTTCCGGGCTTGAGATCGTCCATTTGAATGTTGCCGCAAAAATAACTGGCGAATTTTGCCAGACCGCTTCCCAGATTTGGCGTGCCCAGCGTGATGACGCTTATCACCGGCACGGCTGTTATCAGGTGCTTGTGCCGGCTCAATATGAATTCACGCACCACCAATCCTCCCAGACTATGAGCAATGAACGACAGGGACTGGTAGGGTTTCATTTCCAGCAACTGGTTCAACGTCAGTTCCAGGCTCTGAGCGATTTCACGTATGTTAAATGTCGGGCCTCATTTACTGGCATAACCAAAGGAAAGGACATCGGCGATTTGAAAACCGGCATCCTTCGCCAGTTCCTCCGGCCAGAAGAACGGCGAGTCGCCATCCGAACGCCAGGTGTCTGTGGCATCCCCTGTCAATCCGTGGATGAAGACGATCAGTTTCTCAGCGTTGGGGTTTTGGAAAAACGGTGGGTCGCCGGGCAGGGTGATTTTAGTTTTCTGGGAAGCCATAACGATAGCAGAGAAAGTGTTTTTGGCGATCATACCATAAATCTCCCCTCATCCCAGCCTTCTCCCCATAGGGGAGAAGGAGCTAAATCCCCCCGTCCTTTGTGGTATTTCACCTTGCCTTCATGCCCCGTAGGGGTAGATCCAGATTTCTGGATTGCTTCGTCGCCGTTGGCTTCTCGCAATGACGGCTTGGCGTGCCAAAGTGTTTGATTTTTTCTCTGCGTCCTCTGCTACGCTCTTGGCGGTAAAAATGCCCGTCACCGTTTTTTATTCAGCGCTTTCTTCAACATCCAGGCGACGTTAATTTTCTTCCGGCAATATTTATAGATGGCCTCGCTGAGCGGCATGAACTGGCAATTGTCCGTCAATATCCCCGCCTCACTGCAATTGATGATTGCAATCGGGCCGTCGCGCTTCCAGGTGGTGAACGCCCAGTCGAACCACTGCTTGGACACGGACATGGCTTTAAGCGTCGGCAGGGTCCGTCCGTTGATGTCTATTTCATGAACAATATTTTCCTGCTGACGTTCGTAGGTGGCGGCCAGTTGTTCGTCGGCGTTTTCGCCTTCGCGGCTGTGGGGTTTTTCTGCGGATAGGACAGGTCCTGGCCCACAAACATTATCGGGTTGGTGCCGCTCTGAAACGCCAGATCGTAAGCCACGGACAGCACGGTCCCCCCCGGTGTGAGGTGGCCAAGATGCGGGGCCTGCTGTTGAATCTGGGTGAGGGTGGCAATGTCCGGCGCGAATTTGCTGTAAAAGACAACATTCCCTTCCCAAACGTCGAGCACTTGCGGATGGATGATCGACGGCGCCACCAGGGTCATTCCGCGTGACGGCACGCCTTTAAAAAATTTGGTGATGTCTTCCTGCGGGTCGAGGCAAACCACGAAAGCCGGCACGATGTTGTGGGCCAGCAGGGGCTTGAGCGCGGCGTCACTGGCGATGAGGACAGCTTTATCTTTTGCCTGGACGAGAAAGCGGATGTTTTTATCCAGCGAGGGGCCTGCGCCGATCACAATGCCGGGCAGGTTCGGCAACTTGTTCTTCAAAGAGGCAACGCCGGGGTTGCTCTGGATGGCTCTAAAATTGGCCTGAAAATTCTGTTTCCAGAGTTCGTTGAAACGCAGAAGGGTGGCGGATTTGACTTCCTGTATTTGAGAGTCTCTGTTCATGCGGACACTTTATCAAAAAACAGGTTTAAACAAAGAATGTATTTTCCCAAATAAAAAGGCGCTGGCTTGAAACGCCTGTTGGGTCTGGATCATGGTGACAAATTCGGATGCCAGATCGACGTTCGACAACTCCAGCGAACTGCCCAGCACCGACCCGAACCCGCCGGATTCCGCCGCGCCGATTATCGGCTGGCCGGATTGGCCCGATTCGGCAAACAAGTTTTGCCCGACGCGGCTCAACCCGGTGGGAGCCAGAAAATCTGCCAGGGCGACCTGGAATAAATTATCGGACTGACCGTTGTTGAACAGCCCGGAGATAACGCCTTTGGAATTGACGGACAGGCCGATCAGCGTGCCTGTCGGAAAGCCGTCCTGAACCAGTGAGTTATTGTTCGATTCCGCCGCAAACCCGGTCAACTTACCGTTTGAGGCGCCTGTGGAATCAACCAGGTCCCAGGTCAGGGTTTGAGCGGTCGCTGGAGGATTGGCGCTGGAATAATCGATGACAAGGGTTTGATCGGCAATGGCTCCCCCGTTGATCAAGGAGATTTGTCCCGAGGTGTTAAAAGTGACGGTCCCCGATGCCCCGGAAGTGACGCTTCCCTGTGAAGGGCTGGCCACATAGGACCAGGAATTTCCTGTCGTGGCCTTGGTAAAGGTCATGCTCAGGATAACCTGCGACCCCACCGAGTTGTACAGGGTGATCGGAGAGGTGAAAGTAGTCCCGCCTGAGGACGCGGCGTTGAGATTGGCGCCCATCGTGAATTGGGTGCTCGCTGTCGGCGCAGACTGCACTCCTGCCAGGTCGATATTGCTCAAACTGGAGGAAGTGGTCCCGTTTGTTATTTTAAAACCCTGCAAAACTTCTCCCGTTGGGGCCTGCACCACTCCCTGGTCGTTCATACGAAATTGCCCGTTGCGGGTATAAAAATTTCCGTTGCCATTATTGACCATAAAAAATCCCGACCCATCCACGGCCAGGTCCAGGGCATTCGTGGAGGCCTCGAAAGCTCCCTGGGAAAATGATTGCAGAACGCCTTGCAACTGCGATCCACGGCCTATCTGGCTGGTAGTATCCCCGTTGGCTAAAAGTGCGCTGAAGACCGCCTTGCTTCCCTTGAAACCAACCGTATTCACATTGGCGATGTTGTCGCCTATTACATTCAAGGCCTGGGAATTACTGGAAAGTCCTGATACGCCTGTGAATAATGCACTGATTAACGCCATGAGCCGAACTCCTTTTCTATTATTTTAAATGCCGACACGTGAGATTTCGGTCACAGGTATTTTTTGACCATTCACTATGGCAAAGCTTCCTTTTTCTTCAAAAACCACATCGGTGATTTTTCCGGATATGAAGGTTTGAGACGCGATTTCATCTCCCTTACTATTTTTGGCTTTTACCTCGAAGGTATAGGCTCCGGGTTGAACCGCTTTGCCTTCTGCATCCGTTCCATTCCAAACCGTCTGATTGGCCCCGGCGATCAGATCATTGAGCCGCAAGGTCGTCACATTTTTTCCGGCGCTGTCCAAGACATCCACTTCCACCTGCGCCGCATCTTCATCCAAAGAAAAACTAAGCGTCTTCACTTCCCCGGAATTAAAATCAATCTGTTTACCCGCTGAATCGATATTTTTGCCGATCAGGTTGACCAGGGACGAATTATTGACCGCCTGTTCGAATTTCTGAATCTGTTCCAGGTTGGTGTTGACGTTGGTCATTTGCTCAAGGGCGCTGAACTGCGCCAGCTGAGCGCTGAAATCTTCCGCGCTCTGCGGGTCCAGTGGGTCCTGAGCCTGAAGCTGCGCCACCAGGAGCTGGAGAAAATCCTCTTTGCCCAACGATTGCTTACCGGCAATATTGGCGGCTGTCTCTGTGGGTGCTGTGGCTACGGGTGTCAGACCTATCATCATTTTTTAAATCTCCAGAAATTCTGATTTAAATTAAATTTTGTTCGTTGTGTTGCGTTCTTTAAGCGATGACGCTGATCGACTGGGAATCCCCAAAGAAAGTTCGCGTCGTTCCCACCTCCGCAATGCCTGCTAGCGTTTCAGGGCCGGAATTTTTTCCGGCATCCGGGGAGCCCGCATAATGTGAGAAGCCCTCATTCGGCGTATTTTGTTGCCCTGCCCGGCCTTCGTCGCCACCCACGAGCACGGTGAAGCTGTCTACTTTCAACCCCTGACCGATCATGGAGTCGCGAAGCTGAGCCAAATTATTTTCTATGATCTGTTTGACCGCATGGTTTTCCGCAATGACCACCGTACGCACGGAATCTCCCGATGTAGAAATATTCATCCGCACGGTTCCGAGGGACGGAGGATCGAGCCTGATTTTAATTTCATTTTGCGATCCACTGGTGCGCAAAGAAAATTTGTTCATGATCTGGTTGAGAACTTTTGCTTCCGTCGTTCCCCTGGTGCTCAAGGTTTCAGCGGTGACGGCTTTCGCCCCTTCCGCCGGTTTGGCGGCGGAGTCGGACGCTCCAACCACGCTTTGCACCTTGACCTCAGAAGGCGCCTTCAACCCGTCGTTCCCTTTAGGAGGAGGGTTGGCGTTGGCGAGATTCTGGGAAGGGACGGGAGTGCCTAGACTGGGGTTGGGCTGAATGGACTCTTCCAGTTTCGGAGGCGTTGCCAGGGCTTTTTCCAGCGGCTTTAAATTAAGGTCTGAGGCCGGTTTCTGTTCCGCTTGATTCAATACCTTCTCGATCGAAGCCTGCCGTTGCGGTTTGTCTTCCTGTTTACTGCTATCAGAAAACTGGGACAGGAAATTTGTCTTCCCGTCGGCAGAGCTTTCTCCATTCAATTTCACCAGGATGTCATTCGCCGTATCTTCACTGGCTTTAAGGGTCGCCTGATTGGCCTGCCCGGATTGCAATTTGCTTAAAAGATTTTTGGATTCCTGTTCCGTCAACCCCGCTTTGGCTAAAAGATCGACCGCCTGACCTTCCCGGCCCTTCAGCAGGGAAAGAAGCTGTTGGCGCTGGGCTGAGGGATCGGCAGTAGCTCCCAGATCAAATTTTTCCGGGTTCAGGTTCAATTGTTGAACCAGTGACTGCAGCAACGAATTGACATCGGCGTCTCCCTCTAGATTCAAAAGCTCCAGAAGCGCGTCGATGTTTTCAGGACTGATATTCAATTCTTTTAATTGCTCAACAATGGGGGTTTGGTTTTCCGGGGCAGCAACATTTTGCCCTGTGGGTTCATTGTCCTGAGCCGTGGCGGATTCCTGATAGTTGGCGTCGGGTATTTCTTTTGATTTTTGACTGGCCAACTCTTCCCCTCCGGCAGGGTTGATTTCTTTTGCCGGGCTGTTTTCATTTGGTTCGATCTTTTTTTGCTCGGGCGTTTGCGGCGAATCCGCTCTTTCCGTTCTGGCGGTCGAAGCATCTTTCCTGGCATAGGCTGATTCCCGGACGGCATCCTTCATAAAATTCTGAAACGTGCTGTCACCGAGGCTTAAAATGTCTCCGCCGAGAGACGCACCGCCGATGGTCGGAGTGGGTAAAGTCGAAAGTGTATTTGTCTGGTTGATCACAGGTTTTTATCCAATGTAAAAAGAAACAATCATTTCCACATCGAATAAAAGCAAAAGGTGTGCCAAATCAGGTTTGAACCTGGAAAGGTGTTTTAAAATGGCTGATTACGGATTGTTTTAAATTAGATCGAATAAGATCAAATAAGGCAATAACTTCCCTGTAGAGGAAAAAATATCCGGATTTAAGTGTTTGATCCGATATGCCTTATTTGGCTTGTGGGGCATCGCCCTGAGGGACGGGGGACGCGGCGCAGCGAAAACCCTGCCACACCTTGAAGACTTCGGGCCGTTCGTTGAACCGGTAGGTCGTGCGCATATAATATGCTTTGTAATACCAGTTGCCGCCGCGAATCACCTTACTGATGCCGGTTTCCGGCCCTTGAGGATTATTCACGGGAGACTGTTCGTAATAATCACCGGCGTACCAGTCGGCCACCCATTCCCAGACATTGCCCGCCATTTGATGCACGCCATAAGGAGACCGGCCCTGAGGCAATCCATCCACAGGCTCCATAACATCGAACCCCAGCTTGTCGAATTTACGCCGGAAGGTCACACGATCGTTGGTCGGCCATTGGTTGCCCCAGGGAAACATTCTCTCATCGGTGCCGCGCGCGGCCTTTTCCCATTCCGCCTCGGTGGGCAGACGTTTGCCCTTCCATCGGCAAAAGGCATCCGCGCCAAACCAGGAAACCCGATTGGCCGGGCGGTGTTCCAGTCCGAGGCGCCGCTGGTAGCGGTCATTTTTCATTTCGATGGTAACGGCCTCCCCCAACTCAATGTAGCGCGAGCTGTCTTCAGGATGGGCGTTCAAAAACTCCGAGTACTGGGAACTGGTCACTTCATATTTGTCGATCCAGAATGCGTCGAGTACAACTTCATGCACGGGCTCCTCATCGGTATCGCCCAGACTCTGGTCGTTGTCGATGACGAATCCCATCATGAAAGGTCCTGCTGGAACCTGGGCCATGTCGGCAAAGGAAGAGGGCTTTACATGCGAGAAGCAGGCTGCCAGAAAGAATAATAAAACAGGAAGTGCTAAGAAATGCTTGATCATAAAGAAATAAAATAGAGTAACGGATTATTTTGTGTAGAGAGGCGCTTCCAACTCGGCATCCACCGGATCCTGTCTTGAACCTGCAGCGCCTCTTGGAAGAAATACGGAAAACGTCGTTCCCTTTCCTGCTTGGCTGGCAACATCGATCGTTCCTCCCGTTTGCTGAACAATTCTATAGACCGTGGCCAGCCCCAGTCCTACGCCATTGTCCTTGGTCGTATGAAACGGTTCAAATATTTTTTTTAATTGATCGGCGGGAATGCCACAGCCTTCATCTTCCAGGGTAAACACATAACCCCTTTTATCCGACTGGAACGTCCGGGTATGAAACGAGGTGACTTTATCCAGTTTTATTTTAAGGCTTCCGCCGTTGTCCATGGATTGCAATCCATTGATGCACAGATTCCATACCACTTGTTTTAGCTCTTCTTCATCGGCATTGATTACCAGGTGGTCTGCGGATGCGGCAAAATCGATGCGGTGAGCGGAGGAAAAATCAGCGGAATTTTTTATCAGCAGGGTCACATCCTGAATGAGCTGGGTCAGATCCACCAGAGTTTTGCGATTTTTACGGGGTTGGGAATAGTTCAGAAAATCAGTGAGGATGCCATTGAGCCGGTCGGCTTCCCGGATCACAATCTCCATCAACCGCTTATGCGAGTTTTTCAACTCCAGGCCCTTGCTGAGCACCTGGATCGACCCACTCAGGGATGCCAGAGGGTTTCTGATTTCATGCGCCAGTCCGGCGGAAATCCGGCCCACGGCGGCAAGCTGTTCCGCCTGTGAAAAATTTTCCTGCATTTCCTGGTACTCCGTAAGATCTTCAAATACACAGATAAAACCCTGGCGAGGGGTTTCAGGACTTGAAAACCGGCTCACCTTCATGCGGATGAAAATCGTTTTTCCATCTTTGCGTTTGCATTCCCCTTCGGTTTGCACCGGGTGAGAAACCCCATACGCCAACTTCAAAAAATCCTGCAATATGGTTTCAGAGAGCAAAGTGTCTGAAGGCAGGCCCCGGCTTTCCTCAAGCTGATATCCGGTAATGACTTCAGCGGCTCGATTCATGGAGGTGATGTTGCCTTCATCATCCGTTGTGATCAGCCCGGTCCCCATATCGCGAACCACATTGGTATGAAAGGCCTGCAGCTCCTCAAGGTCATTGCTGGCCACGGCAAGCTCTTCCCTGGCCAGTCGCAGGCGGGAACTCAGGAAACCGCTCAGATACGCGACACAATAATAAGAACCGATATTCAGGAATACCAGGTAAAAAACATAACCGCCTTCAACCACCCTTTCAGGCTCGTGAAACAGATAATGGGGCTGGATAAATTGATAGTATTCCAGATCCATCAACAAGCCATAGAGAATGCTTGCTCCTGAAGCGGCAAAATAACATGCGGTGCGGGATAAAACGAAACTGGCGACAATGATCACAAACAGGAAAAGAAAAGATAGCGGACTTTCGGTTCCCCCCGTCGTGTAGATAATCCCGCCCACCAGAAAAAGGTCGCCAATAATCTGAATGGACGCGGTGGAGGAAAGTTTCCAGATTTTAAAAAACAGGGCGTAAACAATGGACAGCAGGTAACCGCCGCAAATAACAACGGTCAGCGGCGCAAGCGGAGCCGAAAACTGGTTGCGCGACCCCATAAGAAGAAGCAGGATAACAAAGCCCGTCAGGAACGCGACGCGCAGGACCATAACGGTTTTGAGCCGCTGCTGAAGTTCAGGGTCGGAGTTTTCCAAGGCGTGAGGCATCGCGGGTTCGGGTAAGAAACCGGTGAGATTTAAAACAGCCCTCACCGGTCCTCGAATTGAATGGTTTTGAGGACTAGCAGGTTGCTGAAAAACTATTTTTGGGACCTTAAAATGTTAATTTCAAGTTTACTGTTAATTTAAGAAAACCAAGTAACACAGGCGACCTATCCTTAAAGTCAATGCGGAAGTGCGGAATTTAATTCCGCCTTTCCAGCCTGTGCGCACAGCCTGGAAAGGCTGTGCTACTTAAAAGCAAAAACCTGTAAAACTTAACTCGCTGACGGATTTTTCTCTTTTTCAGCAGCCTGCTAGATCGCGTCGCCCATCTTGAATATTGGCAGATACATCGCCACGACAATGAAACCTACAACGAGGCCAAGAAAAACCATCAGCATCGGTTCCAATAGAGAGGTCAGGGCAGCAACCGCGTTATCGACTTCCTCGTCATAAAAATCAGCGACTTTGTGACACATGGTGTCCAGCGATCCGGAGTTCTCGCCAACGTCGATCATCTGAATCACCATCGGCGGAAAAATACTTTCCCTGGATAAGGGGCCGGCAATGTTTTCCCCTCCTTTGATGGCCTCGATGGTCCTGAATACCGCCCTCTCAACGATCTTGTTGCCGGAAGTACGGGCACAAATTTCCAGCCCTTCGATCAATGGGACACCGCTGGAGATCAGCGTGCCCAGGGTACGGGTGAACTTGGCAACGGAAACCTTACGGATCAGCTCTCCGACCACGGGAACTTTCAGTGCCAGTTTGTCGATTTCATAACGACCCCGCTCGGTAGAGTACATCTTGCGGACAATAAAAATAAAAGCCGCAACGCCGCCAAACAGGTAATACCATTTGGTGCGGAAAAAATCACTCACCATCATGACAATCTTGGTGGGACCGGGTAATTCCGCCCCTCCGCTCTCAAACAAAGTGGCAAAAGCGGGAATGACAAAAATCATCAGAAAAGCCACCACACCCACGGCAACAGTGACGATGACGCCAGGGTACACCATGGCGGATTTTACCTTCTGCTTGAGGGATTCGGATTTTTCAATATAATCGGCCAGGCGCTTCAGGATGATATCAAGAATACCGCCCGCCTCTCCGGCTTCCACGAGGTTGCAATACAGGCCGTCAAATGCTGTGGGGTGCTTGCGCATCGAATCGGAGAGATCGCTTCCCTTTTCAATATTGGACTTGACCTGCAGGGTGATCCCTCCTAAGGTTTTATTTTCGGACTGTCTGCCTAAAATATCCAGGCACTGGACGAGGGGAAGCCCGGCATCCACCATGGTGGAAAACTGGCGGGTAAACACAACGATATCCCGACCGGTGATTTTTTGTTTTTTAGGACCGAAAAAATCACTCGAACCGCCCTTTTTCTTGATGGAGTTGATGCGGATTTTCTGGACTTTCAACTTGGCGACTGCGGACTTTTCGTCTTCCGCATCCACCTCGCCTGATTTGATCTGCCCCTTCACCCTGGCTTTATACGTAAATGTTGGCACTGAATATTCCTTTTTTGAACCTGCGTTACACCGGTTTGATGCTTTTGCGTGTATTTTCCAGTTCCGAACCGATTTTGGTCAACACGTCCGTGGTCCTGCGAAGCTTCTCCACCAAACCTTTGACGATGGCCTGCAAATCCTCCGGCAATGTGCTCAGGAGTTCGTCAAATTTCTTTTTATCGATAAATCCAACTTCTACTTCGCCCAGGGCAGACACAGTGGCGCTTCTGACGCTCTTTGTAATCAACCCCATCTCTCCAAACACGTCGCCTTCCTTAAGGGTTCCGAGCACCAGTGTCTTCTTGTCGATTTTCTTGGTGATGCGCACCTCACCCTTCAACACGATATAGGCGTTGTTACTGATGATTCCTTCAGAGATAATCACCTCTCCTTCAGAAAAACGCTGGACAATAGACGTCTCTTTTAACAAATTCATACTTTCCCCATGGCGTGCAAGGACTCTTTAAACACCTTGTAAAAAGTCTCATGATCGGCGATTGATTTCTTCAGAATCTGCGAAAACTTATCCTTGTCTTTTTCATTAATGACCAGATTGACGCTGTAAGAAAATGCTTCCATATTGTTCAAGGTTTTGAACTTATCTCCCAGGATGGCAAAGAAAATATTTCTCCGGGTGGCCATCGGCATTTCTGCGAGGAGTCGGTACACCGGGTTCTTTTCGAGCGCAACACCGCCATAGTTTTCATTGAGGACCACACAATGAAAATGCGTGAACCTCATTTTGTGGATGGCGTGCTCGGAGGATTTGGCGAATTGCAGTTTGAACCCTCTTTCCTCCAAGGCTTCTACCCACAGGTCCTTATTCTTATCATCCAATATCAGAGCCAGCCGGTCATTTTCTTCATAGATCTGTAGTTCATCCTCTTCGTCGTCGAAATCGGTGGAAAGGATAATTTCCAGTGAGTTTTCCGATGAGCTTTCCAATTCATTGAGCGTCCCCTGTTGTTCTTCAGGGGCTGGCGCCGACGACTCTTGAGGACGGGAAAGATGCTGATCTACCCGAACCTTTGCGCGGCACCCAGGGCAGGTCATGGAGAAAGCCCGGTCCTTGGGAATTTTATCTTCGGGAATATTTATCCCCTGTTCACACGCTGTGCATTCTATCTGCATCCGGTCTCCCTCGGAAAATAAGGATCACTTGAGTTGGGTGTCATATTCTTCATCCATAGCCAGCGTGTCAATATCCGTGGTCTTTTCCCCCTTGGAAGCTTTAAGAGTGTCAATCCCCCGCGCCACGATGGTCTTGCGGGAAGCATAAGCCATGGCGGTCTCCTCGGTGATTTTCCCCTCTTTTAACAGTTTGAGGATATGCTGATCAAACGTCCACATTCCATAAGGTTCCCCGTGGGCAATGATTTCGTAAAACGTTTTTCCCTCGGATTCACCGTTGAGGATCGCGTCTTTCACCCTGAGACTGGTAGATAAAATTTCCAGCAAGGCGATTCTTCCGCCTCCCACCTTTGGCAACAGCCTTTGGGCGATGATCCAGCGAACGGTTTCTGCCAGGCGGATACGAATCTGCTGTTCTTCCTCTTTGGAAAACATGCCGATGATGCGGTTGATGGTTTGACCCGCATCGACGGTATGCAGGGTACTCATGACCAGGTGACCCGTTTCTGCGGCGCTCATTCCAATCTCGACGGTTTCCCGGTCGCGCATTTCACCCACGAGAATCACTTTGGGCGCCTGCCTCAGGGCCGCGCGCAAACCACCGGAAAAGGCGTCGAAGTCACTTCCCAGTTCTCTCTGGTTAAACGTCGCTTTCTTGTGCGGGTGCACGAACTCCACCGGATCTTCAAGGGTGATGATATGGATCGACTTTTCCTCATTGATATTGTCTAAAAGCGCCGCGAGGGTGGTTGACTTACCGCTGCCGGTAGCTCCCGTCACCAGAATCAAGCCATTCTTCTCGTTCGCCACTTTGCCAAACTGCGGGGGTAGTTTCAACTCTTCGATCGAAGGAATGCGGGTTTCCAGTTTTCTGAGGACCGTGCTGTAATTGCCGCGTTGAGAAAAAATATTGACCCTGAATCGCACTTTCCCGACCAGAAAATAAGAACAGTCGCAGGACCCTTCGCGGATGAGGGTTTCCGTCAAGCGCCGATCGGAATTGATCAGGTTCAAGGCAAAAAATTCCGCCTGAAATGGCGTGATTTTAGAAATTGAGGATTCCAATGCCACCTCGGTCAACTGACCGGAAGACTCGACTTGAAACGATTTTCCCGCCGTGATGTTGAGGTCGGAAATATTTCCGTGCGATTCCAGCATCGTGGTCAGGATATGGTCAATTTCGGCTTTTCTCATACAGCTCTCATTAAATAAATTCGGGAGGCTTTTTCAAATACTGGATGAACCGGTCTTTGACGATGGCCTTGTCATACGCGTCTTCGGGACTGATTTTCTTGGCATTCAACCCCTCCAGAATGGCGTCATCCAAAGACTGCATGCCAAACTTTTTCCCGGTTTGAATGGCTGACGGAATCTGGAATGTTTTTCCTTCGCGAATCAGGTTGGATACGGCTGGCGTGACCACCAGTATTTCAAGAACCGCCATCCGGCCTTTTTTATCGGTGCGTTTGAACAGGTTCTGAGCCACCACGCCTTTAAGGGTTTCCGAAAGGGTGGTGCGGATTTGCGCTTGCTGGTGAGCCGGGAACACATCGATGACACGGTCAATCGTTTTGGCGGCGCTTTGGGTGTGCAAAGTGCCAAACACGAGGTGTCCGGTGGAGGCCGCTTCGAGAGCCAGTTCAATGGTTTCCAGGTCGCGCATTTCGCCGACCAGTATGATATCCGGGTCTTCTCTGAGCGCCCCTCGAAGAGCGGATTTAAAACCCTGGGTATGGAATCCCACCTCTCGATGGTTGATGATGCAGTTCTTGTTCTTGTGAACAAACTCCACAGGGTCTTCAATGGTGATGATGTGGTTTTTTTTATGGGTGTTGATGTAATCAATCATCGCCGCCAAAGTGGTGGACTTCCCACTTCCCGTCGGACCCGTGACCAAAACCATGCCCTTGTGCAACATGGAGAGTCTATTGATCACCGACGGCAGACCCAGTTGCTCAGCCGTCATGATTTCACTGGGAATTTCTCGAAAGACGGCGCCGATCCCCCATTTCTGCTGAAAATAATTTGCCCGGTAGCGAGCCAGATTGGGGATCTCATAAGCGAAATCGATGTCACCCGTTTCTTCAAAAGTCTTGATCTTGTCCTCGGGAGCAATTTCATACAGAATGCTTTTCAGTTCATCATTGCCAAGCTCCTTGTACTTGACCCGCTCCATGTCTCCATGAACCCTGAGAACGGGCTGGGACCCTGCCACCAGATGCAGGTCTGAGGCACCCTGCTCATTCATCAACTTGAAAAAAGCGTCTATTCTGGCCACGGTTTCACTCGATCAGTTTAGCTGTTATATCAAAGTCCCGGACGACATCACTGGTGCCAAAAGGCAGGTCTATGGATTGCCCGTTTAAAAAAATCCGGGTTCCCCGCCTGTTACCGATGGTCACTCGAAACTTCTCATTCCCATAAATATTTTTACTGGAACCGCCTGGGAGAATAAAATCATCCTCGCCACCATCGTCCACAGTTACGTTAAACCAGGAATTACCTTGAACCTGAATCATTAAATGCAGAGGCTTGGTATTGGCTTCCACTGCTTCGGAGTTTGAATCAGCTTCCATCGGCACTTCCGCAACATAGGGGGAGGGTTTCTCTTTCAATTTGGAATCTGCGGCAACGGGTTTGTTTTTGTTGACTTCCGATTCTGCCCTTGAGTCAACCGGGAGAGCCGGGGGGACTTCTTGTGATAACCCCGCCGCAAGTTCCTGCTCTGGTTGTTCTTCATTACTGACATCAACGTCTTTGGGAATCTCTGGCTCTACGGCATTCAGGGCAGGAGCATTCGCAGACAACTGTTCGGCGCCCTGTTTATTACCCTCCTCAACCAGAGAGCCCACACCCAAATAACCCATCATTAAAATACCCGCCAAACCAATGCCGCCAATGACATATCCAGCCAGATTTTTCTTTCTTGAGTGGATTTTTTCACTTGCGAGGTGGGCGTTCTCGAGTTCTTGTTTGCGAACCTTGCCGAAATTTTCTTCGTAGGCGGTGACCATTTCTTCAGAATCCAGGCCAATAACTCTGGCGTAAGAACGAATATAACCCTTGATGAAAACTTCTCCTGGAAGCTGGTCAAACTCGCTGTTTTCCAGCGCCTCGAGAAAGCGAATATGAACCTTCGTCACTGCGGCGATTTCTTCAAGGGGGACACCCCGGAGTTCCCGCTCATGTTTCAAATACGAACCAAAATTCTCTTCCATAATTGACTATCAGGATTGACTATCTAGGTTGTTGGATGAGTTCCAAATATTTTCTGGAAACACGGGCCCATTCACTTTTGGGCGCCAGTTTGATAACTTTTTTGAAGTGCTCTACAGCTTGATCCATCTGTTTTTTAATGATAAGCAGCTGGGACATTTCATAATAGGCCTGAGTAAACTCAGGGTTGAGGGCCACCGCCTTCTGTAAAGACTCCAACGCTTGATCAAAACGTTCCTGATCTTTGTATGCCAGGGCCAGGTTGAGCCGGATGGCGGCATTATCCTTTAATTCGATCGTCTTTTTCCATTCACGTTCGGCATCATCAAACTGACCCTGATTGTAATAGCTCAGTGCCAGCCAATTATAAACCCGATGCGGCTCGGGTGTCCCCCGGCCGAATCAGATCTTCTTTAAAATTTTCTACGGCGCGACTCCACTCCCCTGTGCGCATATACAACCGGCCCAACTGCCGATAGGCATCTTTGGACTCCTTGTTGATTTCCAAAGTTTGATTGAAAGTTTTTTCCGCATTCACCAGGTCCCCGGCAAGGAAATAGGCCATACCCAAATGCAGGCGAAACAGTTCACTTTGCGGGCTCAGCTCCACCGCTTCCTTGAAACTGGCGATCATCCCCTTTTGATCATTTATAGAACCTTGCTCCAGCCCTTTCTGAAATTTCAACTGCGCTTTAGAAGCGTCGGATGCCATATCACTGGCACAGCCTCCCAAATATCCCAGAAACAATAACCCCGCAAATAATGACAACCAACGGGTTCCATTAAGAGAGTTTACTTTTGATTTATTCATAACCTTTTGTCTTTCTGAAAGTTAGGCCAGTTTTGCAAACCTAAAATTATATCAAAAAGCCCTTCATTTCTCAACCAGCCCCAGAATCATTTTTATTACGGAAAAAACTGCCTGCCAATACTTTATCGAAATAAAACTTAAGAAAACAATAATTATGACGATATTGTTTGAGACGAACTGTGTTTTGGATCACAAAAACAACCACTCGATACCGAGTTTCTGGAACCCATGGAAATTTTCAACAAAATACATAGTGATTTGTTGTAATATACCGTAAATTAGCGAATTACATTTTCAGTATAAAGAATAAATTGCTGAAAAATTCTTAAGTTTATTGAAAAATTTAGAGTTAGAGAACGGTTGGGGCCCTGGTGTCCCCACAATAATAACACTTTTTATGTGAGGGGGTGTTCGGCGGATAAAGATCATGCGTTTCATTCTTTAAAAAAGAAACCAAATTCAATTTGCATATATAGGAGCCAACCATAATGAAAATCAAGCTAATTACGCGATTTTCCCAAGCAACCGCTGTTCTGGTTTTAATTGCGGCTGCGCGGGAAATGCTTTTGCCATAGAAAATAAATCTCGTGTCATTTCTCCTTATTGGCAGTCAGACAGTTCTTCTTATTCATTCATTGCTGTAACCCATCCTTCATTGTCGGGCATGAGATCACAAATCGGGGTGACCATCAATGCCATTCAGAAAGATAAGACCGCATTCGGGACGGCAACTTCGTTCACCCTCACCGCAGGCAGCACGACGAGGGTTTTCATCGTCCGCACCAACCAGACCAGTATCAATGCGACGAGTATTCCCACAGCGCAATTCATTGTCGGATCGACAGCAGCATTCCAGCATGGCCATGTGCGCATCGATCCGGTGGCAACCACCCCTGGATTCAGAACAGGTGAAAATGTTGGGGCCGGTTTTCGCGATGCGACCATGCTCTCCTACTGGGGCGCGGTGGTCATCGAATCCAATACCACGGGGTTCGCCATGGAGTTCATCGGCGATGCGCATGACAGTGCCGCTACAAGCAGCAACCACGGGAGTATAGCTGTGAGTGGTGTCGGCGCTCCGTAGCAAACAATGAATCCACGAATAAGAATCAGCCAAATAGACATATACAAGGAGAACGACTGATGAAAAAATTTTTCATAGCAAGCATGCTTATCCTGACGGGGTTTGTGGCTGTGGCCACAACCGCTCAGGCGCAAATATTATCGGCGCCAATCACCACCAATAGCGCCAGGGTAGCCATTTCCCCCTACGCTCAGACGGTTCCCAGTGACAGTTATACTTTTATTGGGATCAGTCACCCTTCATTGAACTCGGCGTTAACCCAGATCGGAGTGGTTTTAGAGGTTCTGGGTATGACCACAACGGTGAACACCGCCGCCGGAAGATCTGTGACCTTCACAGTAGATGCCGGCGAAACTCATCGAGTCTTTATCGTCGATCAGGGGAACGCCTCCATTAATGCTCTGAACGCGGCCTTCACCGACTCCAGGACTCACCTCATCAGCACAGTTAATACCGCGCAATTTGGCAATGTGAGAGTGGTCGGCATCAATGAAGCGCCGGGAACCGCAACCACCGTGGGATCGACGCGAAAATATGACAATGTTTCCCAGCTCAATATGTGGGGCGTTGTTTATATTCCTGCGAGTGGCACCGGGTTCGCCATGGAGTTCATCGGCGATGCGCACGATTCCACCATTGGGCCCGTGTCTAACGGGATAGCTCCAGTAGGAAGCACCAGAAGTTTTACCGGTGCAGGCCGTGGTGTTAACTGATCGTTTGTGATAATATCCTTTTAAGTCAAGGGGTCAACCATCCTTGGTTGGCCCCTTTTTTTATTCCTACCTGAAGGACGCTTACCATGAAACTTCTTTTCCCCGCTTTAATTCTATTTACATTCCTTTTCGCCTGCACCTCCGAAAACGCGACCATTGACACCGCACAATCCGAGTCCCACTACAAACTAGGAATGGAGTTTGCCAAGCTGTCCCTTTACAAAAACGCCCTCGAAGAATTTGACCTGGCCATCAAACACGACCCCGACAACCTGAAGGTGTACAGCAAAAAAGGCCTGGTGCACTTCGGACTCAAGCAACACGACCAGGCCCAGACGGCATTTGAAAAAGTCCTGTCTCTGGAACCTGAAAACGTTCAGGTCCATATCAATCTGGGAATGGTGTTCTACGTCAAGGGAGAAAAGCAAGAGGCGCAAAAGCGATGGGAACAGGCCATCGCCATTAAGGAGGGGGATAACGACTCCAAGGCTGTCAACAATATTGCCAATATCTACAAGGAAGAAAAAATTTACGATAAAGCCATCGAGTATTACCAGCAGGCCATTGCTCAGGAGCCCAACAACTCCACCTACCTCAATAACCTTGGGGACAGCTTTCGCCTTCAGGGCGAGTTTGAAAAAGCGGAGGCAACCTTTAAAGGGTCGCTTGCGGCGGACCCGAAGGGAATGTTGACCCATTTTAACCTGGGCATGCTTTACCAGGACCAAAAGGCTTACGACAAAGCGGTTGAAGCGTTCCAGAACTCTTTAAAAATCAATCCTTATTACGCCGAAGCCTATTTCCAGATCGCTCTGAGCCACATCGCCAGAAAAGACAAAAAATCCGCTCTCGAGTCCATCGAACTGGCATTAAAAGCCGAGCCTTCCAATTCAAAGTATCGACAATTATTCTCCAAAATGGAAGCGTCCTGAAACCAGCATGACGCTGGACTCAGTGCTAACGTACCAGGGATTTATGGCGCCCCCTCTTCCAGGCGGAAAACCTGTTCACTAAAAAGAACAACTCGTTTATGATGGCCCAAGCTCAAAATAAGTTTCGTCTCTTGCAAACAGGGGCTCAAAATGGCGATTACAAAAACCAAAAAATATCACTTTTTAGACATTCCTTTATTAAAATGAACGAGGAAATAAAAAATCAAGGCGATCTTTCCACGGGAGACTCGCGGGAAATTTCCAAAGAGGAAATTAAATCCATTCTCGATAATCATCTGAACTGGCTGAATTCTAAGGGAGCGACAGGGGAAATCGCGGATTTTAAGAAAGCGCATCTCAAGGGAGTGGTTCTCATGGGAGCCAACTTGCGGGAAGCCAATTTCCAGGAAGCGACCCTGTATGGGGCGTATCTGAAAAAAGCGGACCTGGAACGGGCATCTCTTGAAGGAGCTAATTTGCGCGGCGCCAATCTCCGCTGGGCCAATCTGAAACATGCCGACCTCAGAGGAGCCAACCTGATCCGGGCGGATCTCAGGGAAGCCGACCTGGAACAAACCCGGTTGCAGGGCGCCAACTTGAAAATGGCGGAGGGTTTGACCCGGAAGCAAATTGACGGAGCCCTGCTAGATAAAAGCACGGTGCTTCCAGACTATCTAAAATAATCGTCCAGAAGCTGTTACATTTCGCCTGCAGACAAACCGGAGGTGGGTTTGAAATCCTGTTGACCGGAATTACTGAAAAATCATCCGGGCGGAGTGAACCATGTTTCCAAAGCTGGAAGTCGAATCTTCCACGGAGGTCGCTTCATAGCCGCAGTGCGCTGTGCAGTCGGCACATTTCGGGTTATTGCGGTGACCGTATTTTTCCCATTCGGTGGTTTCCATGAGCTGATCAAAGGTTTCCGTATACCCCTCATCCAGAAGATAACAAGGTTCCTGCCAACCCAGCACCGAATAATTCGGATTCCCCCACGGGGTGCAATTGTAATCGCGCTTGCCCTGTAAAAATTCCTGATAAAATGGTGAATGATTGATGTCCCATCGCCCGTTTTTATTTTTTTTCAGCAGTTCGGCAAAAAATTCGAAGGTACGTTTTCTGCCAAAAAAATGTTCCTGATCCGGCGCATCCGGGTATTGAAATGCAGACGCCACGGTCACCCCGTCCACCCCTAAAGATTTGACGAAATCAAGAAATTCCTCCGCCTTGGCCACGGTCATCTCATCGAAAAACGTGCTGGCGCTGTTGACCCTGTAGCCCATTGACTTGGCTTTACGAATGGCGGCAACGGCTGTTTTGAAGGTGCCCTCCTGAGCTACAATGCGGTCGTGGTCTTCTTCCATGCCATCCAGATGAATGGAAAGCGTGAGCAGAGGCGAAACCGGGAGCTTGCCGAGAAAATTATCCAACAGGAGCGCATTCGTGCACAAATAAACATAACGTCCCTGCGCTATAAGACCCTCGACAATTTCTAAAATCTGGGGATGCATCAAAGGCTCGCCGCCGGCAATCGAAACCACGGGAGCGCCACATTCATCCGCCGCCTTCAGGCAATTTTCCGGGCTGAGGTTTTGCTTCAAAATTTCATTTGGTTTTTGGATTTTCCCACAGCCCACACATTCCAGATTGCACCGGAACAAGGGTTCCAGCATTAAAACCAGCGGATATTTTTTCCGTCTTTTCAGCTTCTGTTGGAATATATAGAAGCCAATTTTTAAAGCCTGTCTGAGAGGTACCGCCATTTAGGATCATCTCCAAATTGCAAAAATAGAATCTATGACAAATACTTGCCGGGATGTAAGCAAAAGTATTATATTTTAATTCCTACAGGTAACAAATTTTTGTTGGTCCACCCTTGAATCCGGAAAACCCAGACACCGGGCCAATCGCTCAAAATCTGGTTAATTTCAAACAGACTCTGTGGAGAAGTTTTGAAAAAAGCAATCCTGTTTTCCATCCTGGTGGTTCTGGCGCTGCTATTGGACGGAACGCTTTCCTATGACATTTTTGATCTGAGAATGCTTTCCTCTGCAGGGTGGCTGGCATTGCTTTTGGTCGCTATCATGTGCGGAACCATCGCCTGGGCGGAATCCACCCAAAAAAGCGAAAAGAAGAACAACCCCAGGTAGAGGAACCTGTGCCGTTAGGCGCTGTTACGCACCGGTCACAGCAGTTGCCATTGGCTGCTTCACCAGGCTCAATAAGGAATTCGGTTCCACGGGCCCTTCGGACTGAATCCAGACCGCACCGTTGCCGCCATGAGCGACGTCAATCGCGCTGCCTTTTTTATCCTGCATGGCGTTGATGCGGAAGCGGTATTGACCTGCTGGAGAAATGTATTCGACCTCATCGCCCACTTCCATGCGGTTTTTGATCTCCACTTCCATCATCCCGTCCGATCGCAAGTCCAGCACCTGGCCGCCAAACACCTGCGGCGGATCGACATCCTGCGGAGAATCAAAACGCTCGGTGTCGTGGTTGGATTTGGAAATAAAAAAAGCGGAGGTGAACCCCCGGTTGGCGGTTTTGTTGATTTCTTCCAAAAGTTGAGGATCAAAAGGTCGGCTTTGAGCCAGGCTGTCAATCGCCGTCCGGTAAACTTTGGTGACCAGCGCAAGGTAATAAATGGATTTGGAACGCCCTTCGATTTTAAAAGACATCACCCCTGAATCTCGCAATTCCTTGAGAAACTCCACCGCTCGGAGATCCTTGGAGTTCATGATGTACGTGCCGTGTTCGTCCTCGTCGATCGGCATCATTTCTCCCGGTCGCTTGGCCTCTTCGATAAAATAATTGCCTTCAAGCAGGCTGCTATTGTGGGAGGAGTCCGTCTCCTTCGAGCTACCGCAAGAGGGTGGGGGAATCTCCCCCTCTTTATGGACATCGTATTCCCAGCGGCAACTGTTGGTGCAGGTCCCCTGGTTGGCGTCCCGGTGATTGAAATAATTCGAAAGCAGGCATCGGCCCGAATAGGCGATACAAATCGATCCATGCACAAAAGACTCCAGCTCCATACCGGGAACTTTTTCATGGATCTCGTGAACCTCCTCCATGGAAAGTTCCCTGGAGAGGATGACGCGCTTGACGCCTTCATCGTACCAGAACTCGACCGACGGCCAGTTCATGGTGTTCGTCTGCACGGACAGGTGAACCGGTACCTTGGGAAATTCTTTGAGAGCAAATCGGATCAAGCCCGGGTCGGACATGATGAACCCGTCCGGCTCGGCTTCCGCATAAAAGGCCAGAGATTTTTTGAACGACTCCACCTTCCGGTTCTGAGGCAGAATATTGGCGGTGATATAGATTTTTTTTCCCAGCTTATGGGTGGTTTCGATCGCCTCTTTCAATGAAGCGTCTTTGAAGCCATTTTCCCGCGCCCTGAGGGAAAACTTGGGGATGCCGGCATAAACCGCATCCGCTCCATAAGCAAAGGCATAACGTAATTTTTCGGGACTGCCCGCAGGGGCCAGTAGTTCAGGAATCATAATATAATAAGAAAAGTTCGCCAGGGGCCGCTGGCCCATTCCTGGACTTCAGGATGTCTCTAATAATTCGATATTTTTCTATCAGGCAACTCGCGGACCTTTATTTTATAAGGCCTGCTCATAGACCGGAAGATTTTTTAGAGATACCCTTTATGTTTTCGAGTAGGTGCTCATGAACTGAGCTCGATCCAGAATATGGCCTTCCATCGCCTGCAACAATTGTCTTTTGGTTGCACCCGGCTGTAACTCCAGCTCCTTATCCAAAGCATAGAGTTTGAATACATAGCGATGGATTCCGCTCGGGGGACAGGGGCCGCCGTAACCAATATTTTGGAAATCGTTCAGCCCCTGCATGATACCACTTTCCAACTGGCCTTCACGCGGCAAATTATCTGGAATCTCTAAAATATGAGCCGGGACATTATATAATATCCAGTGCACCCAGGTTCCATCGCCAGCGTCCGGGTCGTCTAAGATCAATGCCAGGGTCATCGCCTCGTCTGGAACCGATGACCATTCCAGGGCAGGAGAGAGGTCTTCTCCGTCACAGGTGTACTTTTGCGGAATTTCGCCTCCATCCTGAAAGGCCTTACTGGCCATCTGCATCGCCATAGGATAACCCGTTCATTCGTGATGGTTTAAGTTAGATTGCTTTAGAGACTTTGGGAACAGCCTGCACTGTATAACACAAAAACACCTTTCTGCAATACAATTCCAGGTAGAAAGGAGCTGAAAAAACAGCGCTATTTATATTTGCAGCGGATTGTTCGGTATGGAAAATAAAATGGCGTGATATCAACCCTGATTACGTAGCGACAACAGGTTGTTCCCTTGGTTTTTCCTTGGACTCCAGTTTCTCGACCACCTTCAGGGTGGCGCGCAGGCGCTGGGCTAAAATTTTCAGGATGGGCATCAGCGCCTGGGGGTTGTGGTCGGCCAGGGAATCAAAGGCTTCCTGGGTCAGCTTGGTGATATTACAAGGTTCCAGAGCAACGACCGAGCAGGAGCGGGAGAGCCCGTCAATGAGCCCCATTTCGCCGAAAATATCATTCTCTTTGAGAACGGCCAGAATTTTGCGCTGACCCTCGGGGTCCGATTTTGAAACCTCAACCGTGCCGGACTCGATAATAAAGGCACAATCGCTGGCCATGCCTTCGTGGATAATTTCGTCACCTTTTTTGAAAAACAGGGTTTTCATTTTTTTTCACAGAGAAAAAGGTCTGAGTATCAGAATCAAACCCTATATGGAGAAAAAACATCTTATCGCCTGTATTGAATTTACAGCATTACTGCTTATAAATCAAATATTTAGATGCAAGACACGGTTTTATAAAGGTTTTTAAAAGCCATGAATTCAGAGGCCATTGTATTCTAGTTAGCATTCATTTGCCTTTACAATCGGGCGACGCCCTGAAGCCGGATTTCAGCGCCTCCATGAAATTTCCAAAGACGGTAAACTCTTTACTGTCCCTGGGGTAATTCTGGCAGGCAGGCCACTGGTATAATTTCGTTTTCGGGTCGCCGATCAGCCCGTAACTTAAAATAAGATCGTAATCCATTCTCAAGCCGTTTCCCGGCGGCTCGATGGACCCCGGTTCCCGCCGGTATTTCCAGGGGGGAGACGCAGACGGGTCGATCCATAAACCGGCTTTGCTTTTCCAGGCCCGATATTCCAGCTCGCTGAGAAACTCATTCACAGGAGCATGCACACGATAGTGCCAGGCCAACCCCTGACGCAACAACTCCTGATTCAAAACCCGGCCATCGGGAAGAGTCACCTGGCCAATCAGGCGGCCGTACTTATCTACCGTATCGAACTCGACGTTGACCAAATTTTCCATCAGCAGACTTTCGCTGAACAGACGCGCCTGTCTGCCAAACGCCTGGGAAGGTTCGGGGGCGTCCACCTCCATCAGGCGAACTTTGAAAGTTTTTCCATCGCCGATTTGTATTGTGAAGGTATCTCCACTGGAGACATCAACCACTTTGCCGTTTACATTGTTGGCAAAACTCTCCATAGCAAACAGCAGGGCTCCCAACCCGACGATGGTTTTTATCAAAATCCTGATCCAGACAATTTTCCCCTTCACACTTTCTCTGGCTGAAAGCAGGGGAGGGGCCAATGGCGTTTTCATCAGTTAATTTTTAAGAGGATTCACTTGATAAGTCCTGGTTTTCAAAAACCGGCAGACTTTTATCTATCATGAACTGTACGTCGGGGCTGGCATGAATGCTTTCGATAGCGATGGCCGGATGTACAGACGGGAACACATGGAACACTTCATCCACAAACGCCTGCCCGACCGTGGGAATATTTTTGAAATCCAGGACCACCCGCTGAAATTTTTCCACCCCCAGAAGCACGCGTTTCGCCTGGGTTCTGGAAATATACGGATCATCCTCCATCTGACTCAGCTTAATCAGAATTTCTGTGGTGTCGAAAACAGGAGCGCCGGACACCGTATATCGACTGACCACCTGCTTTAATGTCCGTTCCGCATCGAAGCTGATGGCCATCGAAATCCGGGTGCCTTTGGACTTGGAAATTTTTCTTTTTTCCAGGAACCAGTCGTCCCTGACATTGTCCTTGCAATAAAACAGACCATCGGAAAATATCCCGAACACATCGAACAAACGCGAGACAATAAAAATCCCCTGGCCCTGATGACTCTCGGGAACGGTGGTGAATTTTCCTTTCGATAATTGCAGGATGCTTTCGCGAATATCCAGAACTCCAAGAACTTTTTGAATGCTTTGGAAAATACCGGCACCATCGTCAATGATATTAAGCTCCAGAGAATCTTTCTTCCAGATGGTTTTCACCACCACGCCTTTGCCCCCGGAATGCGTGAGCGCGTTGTTGAACATCTGCACAAACGCATACTTGCAGATTTCCTCTACAGCCTCCGGGAGCCGGGCAAAATCCTCACTCAAATATTCCGTCCACACCTGACCCGCGTGAGCGTTCGGTTCGATCTGAAAGATGAGGGTTTTGTCCAATGACGTTTTTAGGTAATAAGCCGCCCCTTTGGTGGTCCCGGTTTTAACGATTCTTTTGTCGCGCAACAGCCGATTCAAATGGCGGTGGACCGTCATCCGGGTCACGCCAAAAGATTCTGCGGTCACGGCCACAATGTCCTTGGCATGACCGGGAATGTTTTCCACAAGGAAAGATCGAATTTCCTGCGCTCGACTCATTACAATAGTTCTCCAAAAAACGGCTGAGGGTGATTATAACTACCTGAAAATTAATTTATATATATCGTACTCAGGAAACTTTTTAAACCGGATTTGCCAACCACCAACCCTTAATTTTACGGACTGGCTTGCGCTCTAAATGGGGCGTTTGCGGAACATCCTGAGTTTATAACTATAGTAACTACCCGTTTATACCTACTCTATCGGGATCTTAATAGATTACTTTAACTAAATTTAGTAAACCTTTATTAGTTAAGCATTTATTTTATTTTTTCCGCTTTTTTCCCGGTCCCTTCCCCGTTGCTTTATTACCGATATTTGCCTCTCCAACCCATTCTTTGAGCCTATGCTCCACTCCCTTCAAAACCGGCTGTTGCAACTACATAGATGAGGCAACTCATCGCTTCTCAAAAAAGAATAAATAATAATGCCTATTTTATTAAAAAAACTATTGACAACAAAAATACATATAAATATACTTATAAAAGTTAGCTATTATTTTTTAGTTCCTGTTGCAGTGATACTAAATTTGGAGGTGGGTCATGAGTTTAAGAAAATCGACAATTCTGATTTCAAGCGTTCTCTTCCTTCTGGCGACCAGCACGTTCGCACAGGCCGACCACAGATACTCAGGAAGCCAGCATGGGTATTCCGACCACAGTAGCCATTCGGTCGTGATTGAGTCCCACGATTATTACCCTGAAGAGCATCATGGATCTTATCGGCATCAACAAGAGCGGCGGCATTACAAAGGACATCACCGTCCTCACTATAAGCGCCACTATTCAAGACACGGGTACGGGCATAACCACGGGACCAGCCATGTCTATATAGAAAAGCATGTGTACAGACATGAGTCTCCGCAGGTGGTGTATCAACAGCCGCAACCGACCTACTACCAACCGGCGCCTGTGAATCAATATTCTTCTTATAATAACGGGAACGTCGTGGGCGACACCTTGATCGGTGGAGCATTAGGCGCGGCGGCAGGCGCGGCCATTGGAGCCGTTACAGGAAGCCCGGCAAAAGGTGCGCAAATCGGAGCCGTCATTGGCGGTTTCGGTGGAATCAGCCGTGGCATTTTGGGACGCGGATTGATCTGGTAGTTGAGCAGACCCCTCCTTCCTGCTCAGGTACCGGAAGATCGACCGAGGGAACCTCCCCCTCCGACCCCCTCCTTTTCCTTAGCGTCTGGATACTTCCAGATGACGGGGAAGCGGAGGGTTCCTTCATTTCAGCTTTTCCCGGCGCTTTCCACTCCCCTCCTTTACTCTTTCCACTCGACAAATGTATATTGCAGTAATATACTTATTTTGTGACGGAAAATTTTGAAATCTTATTGAGATGCACCGGATTTGAGTGGGACGATCACAATTCTGAAAAGAATTGGATAAAGCACGGCGTCACACCTTCGGAATGCGAGGAGATGTTTTTCAACCGTCCCCTGATTGTTCAAGACGATACCAAACATTCAAAGAACGAACGTCGTTTTTACTCCCTGGGACGAACAGAGTTTGGAAGACTTCTGTTCGTTGTCTTTGCCATCCGCAAGGACAAGATTCGGGTGATTTCGGCAAGAGATATGAGCCGCAAGGAAAAGAAGGAGTCTCAATCGCATGAAGAAAAAAGTTCCTGAGTTCCAAAACGAGGACGCGGAAAGAAAGTTCTGGGCAACCCACGACTCCACTGAATTCGTGGATTGGAAAAGAGCGAAAAAGACCGTGCTTCCAAATCTCAAGCCATCGGTCAAGACCATTTCCCTGAGACTGCCCGAATCGATGCTCGAGGAACTGAAACTTCTCGCCAACAAGCGGGATGTTCCCTATCAGTCGCTATTGAAAATATTCCTCTCTGAGAGGATACGAGAAGAGTTGAGGGCCCCGTAGCACAATATACCTAGCCCGGCAATTGCTTGGGCCAGAGGAAAGTATCGCGGGCCAATTTAAATATTGTTAGACCAAAAGCCAATACGGACCGGATAAAAAATGCCAATTCTCAACTTTAAAGAAATACCGGAAGCACATGGAGGAAACGGTACTCAAGACACGTTTGAAATGTTTGCAAGAGATTTTTTTGAATATCTTGGCTACACAGTGTTGCAAGGGCCTGACCGTGGAGCTGACGGAGGGCGCGATATTCTTTTGGAGGAAAAACGCGCCGGGGTAGGCATTGGTGCTGCAAAGGACAGTGCGATCAGAAACTCAAAGCCCCATTAAAAGAACAACGCTTAATAGATCAATGGGAAGACATCCCCGATGTAATTATCCCTACGGTTTATGTGAGGTGGATCATCGGGACAATCAACGAGTTGAGGGCAGGAGTAACTTACTCTGATACTGCATTTGAGAAACTAAAACAGTTTTTACTTGAAGTCTATCCGCATGTCGCTAGACATCTAACCTTGGACGAGAAGCAAAGGCTCAAATCGTTAATGACTATCCCAGCTTGTTTAGGCGGAATGGGAGATTAAGGGCATCTCTAAAAATTAGTTTATTACAGGAAATCGAACACTGTACAAGGATTTCTTATATTGGTGGC
>JAQCGX010000012.1 GCA_027619975.1 Nitrospinota bacterium | reverse complement strand
TTCTCGCCGGGACGCTTATCTGGTATTTTTCTCGATCCCGCCGCCTCATCTCCTCTCCATGAGTCTGGCTCGCCCCATAGTTACTCAATGGCTGGCAACCGTTTTCGTTGCTGGTTTTTCCATGTTGATGACTTTTTTTCTGGCAAGGTTGTTTGGCCCGGAAATCTTCGGGCAATACAGTTACATCATCACGCTGGCCTCGCTTTTCGCTATCCTTCAGGACGGTGGATTTCGGACCTTGTTGTTCCGGGAATTTACTTCCCCTTCTCTATCCATAAAAACTGACCAATTGTTTCCAGTCGCTCTTGGCCATCTACTGGTAATAACAGGCACGGGTATATTCATCGTCCTCGTATTTCCATTTGCGGACAAAGTTTCATTGCTTCTCGCTATAGCCGCGTTTGGATTGGGGACGGCGACCAATTTCATTTCATCCGTTTTAAAGGGCAAAGGAGATTTCAACCGGGAGGCCTGGTGGCGGGTGACGGTCCGTTCTTTGTCCGGCGTGGGAATTTTGGGTTTTATTTTTCTTGTTTCTCTCCAATTGGAATGGATTTTTGCCGGATGGATTTTTGGGTTTCTGGTTTCGTTAATTTTTCAACGCGCGTATCCTCTCAAAAAAGTTCTCTTCGTCAAACCCAACCCGAAAATCTACCGTTCCCTGGCCGCTTTATTGACCATTGATGTTGCCACCCTGATTTATTTTAAAATCGACATCGTGATGCTTCGGCACATTGAAGGGACTCTTCATCAGGTCGGATTCTATGCCGCCGCTTCCAGAATTCTCGAAGGGGTGATGTTTATTCTCTTTCCCTTTGCCAATGTTTTTTTTCGCGAGCTTCGCCTGCATGCCAACGATCCCAACAAATTTCTACAGCTGACCAACAAGCTGGTATTTTATGCTGGCATCCTCACCCTTTTTATTGTTCCCCTGGGGATGTTTTTTAAGGATGACATTATTCTTTTGTGCTTTGGTTCGAGCTATCAACAAGGGGCCGGACTATTATACTGGCTGTTTATTTCCTTATTTTTCATGATCCCCAATCTGGTCCTCACCCAGGGAGCGCTTGCCATCAACCGTGAAAATTATTATGCTCTGGGAGCATGCGGCGCGGCTCTGTTAAACATAATTTTAAACTTTTTTCTGATACCTGTTTACGGCGCCAAGGGAGCGGCGTTTGGAACCATTGCGACAGAAGCATTTTTGTTGGCTTTTATGGGATATGGAATCTATGCATGGAGTTGGAAAAGGAGGCCGTCCGCAGGTGAATCGCAATAAAGCACTTGTGTTGCACGATTCTTTCGTCTTCAAGGGAGGCGGGGAGCGATTGGTCCATACCCTATGCCAGGGATTGAATCTCGATCTGGCTTTTGGGGTTCACTCGGATCAAAGTTACGACCTCGCCACATTGCCGGGAAAATGCATCGACTTAAAAATACAGTCCAAATTGTGGGGGTGGCGCACCGTCGAACGATATTATGGATTCCGAATGAAAACCCGGTTCCTAAAAAATTACGAGACGGTCATCTATAGCGGTCAGGATGCGCCGCTTGCCGTCAATAATCATCGTGGCGGAAAAAATATTTATTACTGCCACACCCCTCCCCGCTCTCTATACGATCTCAAAGAGTATAGACTGTCTTCCCTTTCTCCCGCTCAGGCGCTCAACCACAGGGCTTTCAATCTGTTCTTTCAGCCATTGTATGAATCCGCCCTGCGGAAGATGGACGTTGTCGTTGCCAATTCGGTGAACATTCAAAAAAGAATCCAAACATTTTTGAGCCGGGATTCGATCGTCATTCACCCCCCCTGTGACACGGAAAAATTTCACTGGCTGAAACAAGAGGACTATTACCTATCATTCGCCCGACTGGACCCTTTAAAGCGTATAGACATCATCGTCAAAGCCTTTATCCAAATGCCCGACAAACGTCTCATCGTAGCTTCAGCAGGCCCGGAATTGGAAAAACTTAAACAATTAGCTGATGGTAAAAAGAACATCACGTTTGCCGGCCCGGTAGATGACAGTCAATTAAAAGACCTGGTGGGAAACGCGATCGCCACCCTGTATATTCCAAGGGAGGAGGATTTCGGCATGTCTCCTGTTGAATCGATGGCGGCGGGCAAACCGGTGCTGGGTGTCGCTGAAGGCGGATTGCTGGAAACCATCATCCCTGATAAAACAGGCATTTTGGTGAAAGCCGATCCCTCCCCTGAAGACATCATCAATGCCGTTCAAGAGCTGAGTCCCAAACGGGCGCTTTCCCTGCGCTCCGCATGTGAACAACAAGCGGCAAAATTCAGCAAAGATATTTTTCTTGAAAAAATGAAAACACTGATTGATGCAAGATAAACTCCAGACCACAATTGAGCCTGGAGTCTCTTTTCTTATCACATTTTGTATACCATCAAGATAAAACCCAGGATCACACTCAGAACAAGAATCCAGGACATCACTTTCAACATGGCTCCTCCAATTGAATCCAGACAAAATAACTTAAGGGCATCTCTAAAAATTGACTAAATGTTCTTATATCGTCAATTCAAAGAGGTGTCTTTGTTATAGTGGGACAGGCGACCTACCCTTAAAGATTATACGGAAGTGCGGAATTTAATTCCGCCTTTCCAGCCTGTTCGCACGGGCTGGAAAGCCCGTGCCACTGATTTAAGAAACTCTTTACAATGTTCGTTCTCTTTTAAAAACTAATTTTTAGAGGTGCCTTTAAAAAAATGCGCTCCAGGTGTCCCACTTAATCCAAGTAAACCGCTAACGGCCTATTTCCTGCCAACGAACAGCAGATGGTTGGCCGTCCCCCACGGGGCTATTTTTTTCAACCACCCTCCCAAAACTTCGGCGGCCAGATTGGTCTGTCCTAACCGATCTTTCTGGAAGCACTCGCACAGCATGAACAAAGAAAAACTGTGGGAAACCGGTTCCTCAACCAGAACCTGAAATCCCACACTCTCTAGAATGCCACCCATCTCCCTTCGTTTGTGAAGTTTCATGAAAAGATCGTGCTCATGAGAAGAATCGCAAGGCGGTTTGCCTAGAATTTTTCGCACCCACGGGTTTCTTCTCAGCCTTTGCAGGAAATTATCCGGATCGTGAATAAAGCGGCTTAGAAAATTTTCAGCGGGAACCATCATGAGAATCACTCCTTCCGGTTTCAAAATTCGATAGGCCTCTTTAATAGCCTCCTTCGCTCCGTGAGGGAAATGCTCCACAACACCATAGGACAGGTAAGCTCCAAAAGTATTGTCAGGAAACGGGCAATCATGCACGTCACAACAGGCAACGGGAGTGGCGGGAGAAAATGATTTCAGCCGTTGCAGGGCCGAATAGACAAAGTCCACCCCGATGACGTTGAACCCCTGCTCCCGGAAGTAAAACACCTTCGGCCCCAAACCACAGCCCGCTTCCAGAATCAATTGATCTTTAGGCAGGTACTGCTCATACAAGCGACGCTCTTCACGGGCTCGCTTGTAATGGTTGGTCTGGAGCAGGTCTTCAATCTTGCTTCTCGACCATTCGTCCTCAAATTCCACTCGGGTTTGATCGTATTCCTGATTCGGAATCATTCTCAATGACCTGATTTAAGTTGAACTCGATACCAACATATTTTAATTAAAAAAATATTTCCAGTGCGTTTTTTAACATGTTACGGCAGAAGTTGACATGAAAACAATATCTTTACCTTAATGGAGAAAAAATATTAAAGCGTTCACCGGGATTAAAAATTCTAATCATCATGCTTTTTTCCACCTTCTTTCTCATGTTTTTCCTCTTCCAGATTTTGCATATAAAATTTACCCGATTCTACCAATGCCTTAGTCTCTCCAGTCAAATGAGCGTTAGCCGCCCCGTATTTGTACACCAACTCACCTCCTGTATGCCCGGCATTGGCCAAAGGGATAATCGCGGCCAGACTCACAACGGCGATGCCGAGACGAGCACGATCCGAGTTTTTCGTTACCAGACCTGCCAGAGAAACGAGGAACAAGGTTCCCGCAATCCAGGGAATCATCTCCGCCGCCTCTTCGTGCTCTTCGATCAACTTTTCGGCGACCACTTTCTCCACCTTTTCCTCATCGTCCTCGCCCAGCTCACTGGCCACAACAGCCGAAGCGCAATAAACAAAAGCGATGATGGTAACTAAAATCCAGGCTTTCTGGGGCACATATTCCTTCCTGATAGCCCACCAGATGAGAAGTGCGGTGAAAGGCAAGGCGAAGCCTAAAACGATTGGGAAATGAACGGCGATGGGATGCAATGGCAAATCAAACATGATAACCTCCTTGACGATTATTTATTAATTGTCACTAGTTTCGGGGGTCAGGCCAAAATGTTCCATCCGGACTATGGACCATTAAATATGTATTATATTTCAGCTAGTTACAAGAGGCATAGGTCAAATGGAGGATGTCCGGGAGGTCAATACAGTCGTTCTGATATTGTCGGGAGCGTTTGTCGTTCTGGTGGGGTTGGACCTCATCACCGATTACGGGGATGGAGGTTCCGGAGCGCACCTCCTTCTGGAAGGAATCCTTTTAGCCATCAGCGGAACCTTTTTTGTTGTTGGGCTAAAACGGTTGTTTCTGGCCAAGAGGGAAATTTTGGCCTTACAGGTAAACGTAGAATCACTTCATCAAAAGAAAGAACAATGGAAAGGCGAAACTCATCAATTACTGGCAGGACTTTCCGTCAAAATTGAAAAACAATTTTCCCACTGGAAGTTGACACAAGCGGAGACGGAGGTCGGATTTTTGCTATTGAAAGGATTTTCTCTGAAAGAAATAGCCGACATTCGCCAAACCAAAATAAAAACCGTCCAGCAACAATCGCAGTCGATTTATCAAAAAACCGGCCTGGCCAGTCGTTCCGAATTGGCGGCTTTTTTTCTGGAAGATCTGCTCCCCCCCGAAGAATCCATTTAGTATTTTCTAGTGTCTAATCATGGACAAGCAAAAAATAATTTAAATCCCGCCTATTAATCGGATTAATTAGAGGTTCCAAATGACGGACGATATTAGTTTTATAAAGAACAGCGAAGGAAAGTATGCGGTTCCCTGCCAAATAAAAATATCAGATGTTTGCGTGCAATCTGGTGAATTTTGCGTTGCCAGGGAAGATGCAAGGGATTGGGTTGAGGACGATTTCTGGATTTTCTCCGGCGAAGGATGGATTTGCCCCCGCTGCAACGAGCAGATTTATGTAAACATGGCTAAAATCAAGCCCAAGCATATGCGGTGAAACCGTCTAACTAATCTGGAGCCAAAGTATACCTGCCAAATTGCCCCCCTCTAAAATAATCGAGCGATATATTTCAGAAAACGTGGCAAGCCATCCTTGCCAAATTTGATTCCCTTGGGTTGAAATATTCCTCGCTTCCCAATGGCCTTCGCTGGAACTCTGAACCAGTATTCCAGGAAGTCTAATCAGCGTATAAAACTTTATTTATCTTACCCTGGTCCTTCTTGTGGCCTGATTATTGGAAAGATCAGGGTCTTGTTCGTTACCAGAAACGGTGACGCGATTCTCAATTGTACCTTTACTGTTGAGCTTAACGCTGATGCTCACGCTTTTGGCGCCACCGTTCACTATGGAATCAATGTTACAGGTGACGGTGCCTCCGACAGGAGCGCCGTCAGAGCTACATTCCTGAGACCCTGCAAAACTAACCGACGAAGGCAACGTGTCGACAATAACGATTCCCGTAGCATTCGCAGGTCCATTATTTGTCACTGTAATCGTATACCCCAAAGTGGAACCCACTCTTGGCCGGCTTTGGTTGGCATCTTTCCGAATACTCAGATCGGCGACTGAGGGCACGGGGCCAGCATCTACCTGTGTACTTTCAAATACTGTGTTGTTGCCAGGAACGGGATCAACTTCATTGCCAGAAACCGATGCTTCATTGGTTATTGCACCAGCGCTATCGGCGGTCACCACGATATCCAGTATAGCCTGGGCTCCCAGAGTCAAATTGGGCAGGTTGCAGGTCACCAATTGTCCCGACACGGCGCATCCAGGAGTCGATACCAGGGTGACCTCTGGAGGGAGCGTGTCTTGCATAATCACTCCGGTTGCATCGTCCGGGCCATTATTGGTTACTGTGATCTGGTAGGTGATGGTATCGCCCTGCGTCACCGGATCGGCAGAATCCGTTTTGACAATTGAAAGGTCCGCAGTTCTTACGATCACTCCAGAACCGTTGAGGCTGACGGGAAGGGTTCCCTGGTCAGGATCATCGCTGTTGATGGTGAGAGTCCCACTATCCGGGCCTTCCCCGGAAGGTGTGTATTCCACAGCAATTGCGAGTGAATCCCCCGGCGTCAAAATTAACGGTGTTACTGGTGGCGTCGGTGCAAATTGAAAATCACCACTCCCGGTTAAAGATATTGCCGTCACATTACAATTCGCTCTCCCCGAGTTGCTGAGGTTAACAGCCAGCGATTGAGACGTGCCGACATTCTGGCTTCCAAAATTCAAAGCCAGTGGATCGGCATGAACATTACACTCAGGCGCGGAAATCCCCGCAATGGCCGCATCCGCCTGAACCAATCCGTACCCTGTTGCAAAATCAACTCCGGTATCAAACCCGGGAGTGCCGGGGTCATCCATATCGACTGCCGTGGCTTCCATCGCCGAAAAAATATCCAACGGTAACAAACCGGGATTTGCCTCAAGCATCAGAGCCGCAACTCCCGCAACATGGGGCGCGGATGCGGAGGTTCCAAAAAAATCCCGAAACCCGTCGCCATCGCTGTCAGAGCTATAGAAAAAAGTCGTGCTTCCCCCGTCAGGCCCCACGACATTGGGTTTGAAACGAATTTCAGGGGACGACAGTCGATTCCCGGAAACGTCAAACAATATGGGTGTCCCACCCACAGAAGAAAATGATTCCAGCTGAGGAGGGTTGGTTCCGAAAGCGGGAGTATCCTGCCAGTACGCGGCTCCCACGGCTTCCGCCCCTACAGCGTTTGCATGTCCGTAGGAGGTGGAACTTTTGGTGTCGTATTCGTCCAGGGTGGAGTGTCCGAACCTGACATATTTGATTTTCCCAGGATTCGCTCCTCCGGCATTTACGATCAAAAGATTAAATTTCGTTGTTCGACGGCTATTATTTTGGAAGGATATAACTTCCACAGGGTCCAAACCAATGTTTGAGTCGGTACTGGAAGCAAGAACCCGGGTTGGCGGATCATCCGTCAGATAGACATCCACATCATTCGGTGAACCAGGGCCACCAGCGGAAGCGGCGGGAGAATCCCATTGCAAGGCCAACAAAATCGTTCCCCCTCGAGGAATAGTAACTTTCTGAAAAATATCCGGAGCCCCTCCAGGATTGAAATTCTGAGCTTCGAAGCTTTCTGTGCCTATTGTAATAAATTGTCCGCCACGAAAATCGTCTTCATAACTTTTTCGAGATTGATTGCCGGCGGAGGAAAATAAGCCACACCATTTCCTTTTACCGTATCGACGGCCTGGGCAATGATGCCGTCCTGGAACATGGGCTCCGCAAAATAAATAACATCATCCACAATGACTTTAGAGCCGGAATTGGCAAGATTGACAATGCCTTGAGCAAAATTAGCCGTGCCTAAAAATGCTGTATTGAAGGCCAGGGAAGCACCGGGCGCAACATCATGAACGATTTGCAACATGGCCCGGCCTTCGTCAGTTCCTGGACACGCAGAGTCGTCCAACACGTTCACTCCTAAGGCGGGAAGATCGCCGGATGCGATATCGCCTGCGGCTCCACCGAGACAGTCATAACTGTCCGAAAGAACGCCCACCGTCACACCCGCTCCATCCACGCTGAATGCTTGACGGGCAATATCGGCTTTTATAGCGGCATCCCCTTGGCTGGTCACGGCGCCCACGTTGTTAACCGCCATCGCCGGTCGCGCAAAATTCAGGTGACTGCTCTGATCCATTTTATCAATCGCTGACATCGGAAACAGCCCCGAGACAACCTTCCCGAACACCGCCGCAGACTTCAGGCCCAGGCTCTCCAGCTCTTTTTTTAACGCCTCTGGATCGTCTATGGCAATGGCGTCGATCGCAACATAACTGTCTGAAACCCGGATCGAATGACTATGTGCTTTAAACTTACCTTTTCCCTTGGACTGCCCACTCTTTTCAAAGGATTGATAGTCATCGGAAAGCCTTTTCAAATGCCTTCCAAACCTTGACCTTACGGACGGTTTTGATTTCTCATTTTGCGCCTCTATTTTCAACTGGGCCAAAGGACGATTTTTGATTCCGCCTGCATCCGCCTGCACCGAGACAGGAGACGCAAGCAGTAGGGATAGAGCAAAAATACCTGCGATCCGTCTGATTGATGAATTTCTGGAGACTTTCATTATGGGTCCTTTTTCCAAGAGGGAGTGGGGCAGGAAAATAAAATTATTCATTCGTTAAAAAAACCGCTCTAAAGCAGGAATTCTTGAAAAAGACAAAGAGATCTATTGATTCGTCTATTAAGATTTTCAGATGTCGATAATCCTCAACCCAAAAATCATACTCAAAGCACATTACGCTATTACACATGTACTTTACGTAAATAAATTGTTCAGGCTTTAGTCTTATTATTCTGCCAGGTTGAGGGTTTTGGCAGAAAAGCAATATTCTATTAGGAACCCTAGCGGGTGCCTTTCGTTGAACCTGGGATATTATGCGTTTTCGCCAAAGAAGCCCGGACGGATTTCAGACTCTTCAAGGCAGACAGTTTTGGGATTTCAGAAATGGGGAACAAGCCGGAAACCACACGACCAGATAGTGCGGATTTTTTCAAACCCAGGGCCTCCAGGTCCGTTTTCAGGGTCCCTGCATTTTTAGATGCGATTGCGTCTATGACCACAAATCCGTCGGAAATTTGAAGCGTTGACTGCCCCGGAGTTTCCGCCTGTGCCGAATTTCCTGAACCTTCCTGCTCGTGAACTTTATAAGCCTTGTAAATATTCATTAATCCCTGACTTATTTTTGGAGTCAAAGAATTTTTTTGCAGGCTATCAGGGGTGTCGATGGAAAGGGAGCCGGTTGGCTTTGAGTGGGAATCTCCAGGAACGGCTTGCGCGAAAACGGGAGCAGAAAGGAACAACCAAATTGCCAAGCCCAATAACTGGATTATCAAGATGGGGGAAACCATAAAACTAACTTCGGGAAATTGGCGTCCCCAGCGGGATTCGAACCCGCGTCGCCGGCGTGAAAGGCCGGTGTCCTGGGCCAGGCTAGACGATGGGGACGCTCTGATATCCTTTGTCAAAAAAAAGTGAGCCGCGAAGGGATCGAACCTTCGACCACTTGATTAAAAGTCAAGTGCTCTACCAACTGAGCTAGCGGCCCGCAATGGAAGGTGAAAACTAACAAACCTATATTACCATGTCAATGAATTTATTTGCCTTGATTTTATTGTAAAGGGTCCATAATATCTAAATTTACTTCATTAACTGCTTCCTTTGAGGTTTGACATTGGAAAAATCTGAAATAATCTGGCTGGATGGCAAACTGGTCCCCTGGCACGAAGCCAATGTTCATGTCCTGACCCACACCCTGCATTACGGGTTTGGAGTCTTTGAGGGGATTCGCTGTTATCAGACGAACAAGAAAAAATCGGTCATTTTCCGGCTTCAAGAGCATGTCGACCGTCTGTTCAATTCCGCAACTATTTTAGGAATCCAAATCCCCTATACGAAAGAGGATATTTTTAATACGATCCTGGATGTGGTGAGGAAGAACCGGCTGGATGAATGCTATATCCGTCCCATTGTCTTCCTGGGAGACAATAAAATGGGATTGAACCCAAGAGGGGTCGATGTAAGGGTCGCCGTAGCCGCCTGGCCCTGGGGCGCTTATCTCGGCGAGGATGGCCTCAATAAGGGGATTCGGGTGCGTATCTCCTCATTTAACAGGCACCATGTCAATATCAGCATGACCAAAGCCAAGGCCTGCGGCTATTACATCAATTCCATCATGGCCAAGGCGGAAGCGGTTCAGGACGGTTATGACGAGGCGATCCTCCTGGACACCAACGGATTCGTCGCTGAAGGTTCGGGAGAAAATATATTCCTGCTTCATAAAGGGACCCTCAGCACGCCTTCCCTCTCCTGTTCCAACCTGGACGGAATCACCCGCGATGCAGTGATTGAAATCTGCAAAGATATGAATATTCCTTTGAAGGAGCGGTGCATCACCCGGGATGAGCTGTACATCGCCGATGAAATTTTTCTTACAGGGACTGCGGCGGAAATCACTCCGGTCCGGGAAGTGGATAACCGGGTTATCGGGTCGGGGAAAAAAGGGGACGTTACCGACCGGATTCAAAAAACGTTTTTTGACATCGTTCGCGGCGAAAACCCGAAATTCGATAAATGGCTGACAGAGGTTTGACCCTTCCTTTCAAATCATTGATTTTTTTCAGCAAAGATCAGCGGAAATCTTGCTATTTCATCGTTTGAATTTTATCCTGTACTATAGAATAATTTATTAAAGCCGCTGCCAAGGAGTCAGCAATCGATGCCTATTTACGAATATGAATGTGAAAAATGCCGTACAACATTTGAGATAATTCAGCCCATATCTGCCAAACCCCTGAAAAAACATGGAGAGAATGGCTGTGACGGCAAAGTTAAACGGCTGGTTTCAGTTTCTGGATTCATCTTGAAAGGGTCCGGCTGGTATGTGAACGACTACCCTTCGGACTCCCGAAAACAGGGTTGGGATAAAGACTCACCGGCTACACCCGGCACGACAGAAGCCCCTGCCGCAAAAGCGGAGAGTGCCCCTCAAAAGCCGGAGGCTAAACCCTCCAAGCCCGCCGAGCCTGCCGCCAAGCCAGTTGCTAAAAAGTCCACCGCGAAAAGCCCTTATGCAGGGGGGCGAAAACCAAAAAAAACTAAAACCTCAAAGTAATTTTGGCCTCCGCCCAGGGAGACAGTTTGTTTCAAAATATATTCTCTTCTCTTATCGATGGCATTCTCCTGATCTCCGGGGATCTGACGATCCTGAAAAGCAATCCAGCCGTTGAAGAAATGTTCCGCCGCTCCAGGGAGTCCTTTGAAGGTCAACCCTGTTCCCAACTTTTTCCAGACCAGCCAGAGCTGCTGGAAAAAATACAGCAGGTACTGACCACGGGAGCTTCCTACCGCGATGTGGAGTGCCAGGGATTCCAAAGGAGCCCTGTGAACTCATTTCCCGCCAGCTTGACCCTCTCCCCGTTTTTCGACGAACAAGGGCGGGCTCAGGCGGCCCTCCTTTTGGTCAAGGATATGAGCCTCCTGAAGGAACTGGAGCAGTTCTCCCACAACCGCGACCATCTCACCAATATTGAGTTTCTGGCCCTGGGCATGGCGCATGAAATCAGGAATCCTCTGGGAGGCATTCGAGCGTCCGCGCAATTGTTGCAACAGGAACTGGAAAACCCGGAACAACAGGAATATCTCGATGTGGTTATTTCCGAGGTGGACCGGATCAATCGGTTGATCGCACGGATGATGAATTTCACCCGGCCCAAGGAGTTGAAACTAAGTGAAATCAACATCCATAAAGTTTTAAATGACATTCTTCTGGTCGAGCGAGAATCCGTCGCCGAAAAACAACTCCGGCTGGAGCAGGTTTACGACCCCAGCCTGCCGCTCATTAACGCCGATGAAGACCAGTTGAAACAGGTCTTTTACAACCTGATCCAAAACGCCGTTGAAGCCTCATCGAGTAAAGGCAGAATCCAGTTAATGACCCATGTCAGCACCGGCTACTCAATAAAGACCGAATCCTGTTCCGCCGCCGGGCAAAGTATCGTGGTGGAAATCATCGATTCGGGAACGGGAATCAACGCGGCCACGATGAAAAACCTGTTCACTCCCCTGTTCACCACAAAAAATAAGGGCAGTGGACTGGGACTGCCCATTTCCCTTAAAATCGTTGAGAATCATGGCGGCAAGATCAAAATCACGTCCGAAGAAGGCTTAGGAACCACCGTACAGGTATTTCTTCCTGTCCGACAAAGGTGATAAAATAAGGCTATGGCAAATAACCATAAAATTTTGATCGTCGATGATGAAGAAAACATCCGCTGGGTGTTTAAAAAAGCTTTGGAGAAGAAAAATTTCCGGGTGGACACTGCGGTCAGCGGTGAAGAAGCTCTCGAAAAAATTCGAACTAATGACTACCTGATGGTGTTCACCGATATCTTTATGGAAGGCCTGACCGGGTTGGAACTGCTGGAGCGGGCCAGGGAAATAACACCGGATCTCAAAATCGTCGTGATGACCGCACAGGACACGATGAACAATACCATCGAGGCGATGCGTAAAGGGGCGCACGACTACATCAGCAAACCCTTCGACTTTGATGAAATTTACGCCCTCATAGACAAAGCCGTTATCAGCCAAAGTATCCAGGCGCCGCCCACAACACCGATTGAAAAAGAGTCCACCGATTTTACGGTGGACACCATCATTGGAAAAAGTAAAAAAATGCAGCCGGTTTTTAAAGCCATCGGCCAATTGGCCGAAACGGACTTGCCAGTGCTTATCACCGGCGAGAGCGGCACGGGCAAGGAAATGGTCGCCAGAGCCTTGCATTATTATTCCAAACGCAAGGGCCGGCCTTTTATCTGCATCAACTGCGCGGCTATTTCCAGGGAATTGCTGGAATCGGAATTGTTTGGCCATGAAAAAGGCGCCTTTACCGGGGCCGGGGAACTCAAACACGGAAAGTTTGAACTGGCAAACAGCGGCACGCTTTTCCTCGATGAAATCGGCGATATGGAATTATCCCTGCAGGCAAAAATTTTACGGGCTTTGCAGGATCATGAATTTTACCGGGTCGGCGGCAAAGAGCCGGTGCGGGTGGACGTTCGCATCCTCGCCGCCACCAACCAGAACCTTGAAGAGTTAATGGAAAGGAAGGGCTTCCGGGAAGACCTGTATCACCGTCTCAACGTCACCCACATCCACATGCCTCCCTTAAGGGAGCGTCTGGAAGATGTGCCTTTACTGGCAAATCATTTTTTAAAAAAGTTTTCCGCAGGCCTGACCAAAGGAGAAGTTTATCTCTCGCCTGAGGCCGAGCGACTGATCACCCACCACTCCTGGCGGGGAAACATCCGCGAGTTGGAAAACGTGATCAGGCGGGCTCTGGTTCTCGCTGTTTCAGGCCCTATTTTGCCAGACCACCTTCCCTCTCATCTGGCAAATGAACACCGGGACACGGCTTCCGCCAACGAGCTGTGGGAAAAAAGGTTGGACCAACTGATAAAGGACTATTTGTCGGCGAACGAATGGAACGAGGAAGATAACCTGCACGACCGCCTGGTGCAGTCCCTGGAAAAACACCTGTTTGAAATTCTTTTGACCCATTATTCCGGCAAACAGGTGCCGACGGCAAAAGCTCTGGGGATCAACCGCAATACGCTCAAGCGCAAAATCGACATCTTGGAAATCCAGATCAAAAAGAAAAACACAGCGGACCCAACATGAAACCAGCAAAGCGAAAGGGCCCCGCCCTGCCCCCACCTCAGGGTGGAAAATAAGAGATTGAAAACTCAAACCGTCGTATCCTTTAAAAGTCCGCTGGGCAGGCCGGTGGAAATTATCAAGCAGACCTTTACCGCCGCCGGGGATAAACCGGGCAAACGCATTTCTTTTGTGGCGGGTCTGCACGGAGACGAACTGGAAGGGGTGTACCTTTGTCACCGGCTCATCGAAACCCTTCAGCAACTCAAAAACACCCAACCGCAAGCCTTTCTGGGTGAGATTCATGTTTACCCGGCGGTGAATACGCAGGCATTGGGATGCACGTCCCGGCTCTCGCCTTTTTTTAAAAACGACATGAACCGGCAAATGGGAGACAATAACGACGCGTCTTTCACCGCCCAACTCGCAACGGCGCTTCTGGATGACTTGCAAGCCGTATCGGATATCGTGGTGGATTTTCATGCCAGCAATCTGCACCTGAGAGAACTGCCACAAATCCGCATCATTGAAGGGTTCGACAAAAAGCTCGTTCCCCTCGCCGCTTTGTGCAATATGGATCTGATCTGGGTACACCCTTCGGCCCCGGTATTTGAATCGACCCTGGGCTACAACCTCAACCACAGGAAAATCCCCACCCTCGTCGTGGAGACAGGCATCAGCCTGCGTATCCATCAGGGCTTCTGCGAGCAGATTTTGCAGGGCATGATCCATCTGATGCGGCAGACAGGCGTCCTCAAGCTTGAAGGCCCCCCTCAGCAGGTGAAACAATCTCTACGGGTCAACCCCAGACAGGTCGCACTGGTGCAGGCCAACCATTCCGGTTTGTTCATCAGCAACGTCGCGTTGGGAGACCATGTGAACAAGGGGGAACCGCTGGGGAAAATCATCGATGCCGTGCAAGGAAAAACGCTGGAAACAGTCACCTTTCCCGCAAGCGGGGTGCTGTTCACCCTCAGGGAACAACCGGTGACTTATGAGGGAGCGACACTGGCCCGAATCGCCTTAAAAGAAACCAGCCCCCAGTGAAAGAAACCCTGCTATCCATTTCATCTCCTTTTAGCGGCGACGTTACGCTTTGCAAAAACTCCTGGGTGGGCGGTAAACCCTCCGACAACATCCTTTCCATCGTCAGCGGCATGCACGGCGACCAGGTGAACGGACTGTATATCAATTCCCTCCTGACCCGCTTTCTGGATAGTGTCGTGGCAGGGCATGAGCCCGATTTTAAATTAAAAGGACAGGTGCAAATATTTCCCGTGGTGAATGTCCATGCGGTGCAATCGGGGGAGCGGTTGTGGTCTTTCGATGATCTCGATCTTGACCTGGCTTTTCCAGGAAACGATAAAGGCGAGGGCGCGGAGCAAATCGCCCGCTCCCTCTATACCCACACCGTAGATTCGACGCATGCGATCCTCCTCAAAACGGCGCACCCCCATTATGAAGACGCACCTCATGTGCAACTAGTCGATCCCAACCGCGCCAGCAAAAAGATGGCGCAAAGCCTGGGGCTGGAAATGGTTCAGGAACTTATCCCGACCTCGAATTTCAAATTGAGCCTGTTTTATCACTGGCTGGAAAACAGTATTCCCTCTCTCATCCTCTCTGCAGGAAAACCCGGCGCTCTGGATCGGCCATTGGGCGATGCCCTGTTGGATGGCCTCATCGACTTGATGGTGCACACAGGCGTACTTTCTACCGTCAGAAAGAAGAAGGAAAAACCCCAACTGCAAATTTATCCGCAAGCTGGGCAGTGTCATGTGGTTTCATCGCATGCCGGGCTGTTTATCCCGGAGGTACCGGTCGGAAGCTTTCTGAAACAGGGACAAAAGCTGGGAGAGCTGAGAGGAATTTATTCGGGAGAAACTCTTGAGGAATATTCCGCCCCCAAGGACGGATATCTCGTCACCTTGCGCCAATACCCGGTGATTTATGAAAAAGAATCCATCGCTACCCTGCTCACGGAAAAGAAGCCGGGGTTCTGGCCATTTTGATTGGGGAAATAGTTCAAAAAATAATGCACTCTATTTTGAGATACATCGGAATGATAAAAAATTTCCCTAAATAATCAGTCAAAAAAATATCCTACATTGATCTGAGATACCATGTCTTCCCCATCACTCTCCACCGATACCCTAAAATCATAGTTTCGAGACATATTAAACCCCACGTTCCCTTTAAGAATATATTCTGAATGGCCTAAAATTGGGTCATTATAATAATTTGCAGAGAGCCCTAATAGAATGTTTCTCGTTATATTAATAAATGCACCGACCTCAGACACCCAGGTAAAAATTCCCCGATTTCCTTGTTTGGTATGAATTCGTCCTCCTGTCAATCCATACAGCATTAATTGACTATTTAATCGGGTAGCAATACCTCCCTTAGGCTCTACCCCTAAAGTGGAACAATTAGAGCAAACATCACTCCTGGGAGAATAATCAACTTTCATACCCCACGAGAACTCTTTAGTAACCCTAATTGGTAGAGGGTTGGTATTAAAATTAACAATATCTATCAAAGTCGCTTTAGTCAATCTTGCAGATTTCTCGGTAATTTCGGTTTCCACTTCGCCCATAATGAACTTTGAAATTTCCTGACCGGGGTTAGAAATATTTAAAAAATCATTATTAGCTACCCGATAGCTGGTTCTAATAAAACTAGACCCCTCTCTTCTTCCAAAGCCTGCTCTTACTACAGAAGCAGGTTGCGATGTTAATAAAGAGTTAGATTGATATCCTTTCTCCTCGTATTCTTTAATGGATTTCGTTGGATAGCTCCAAAGCTGGCTTAGGATTAATGAGCGCTGGGTTTGCAAATGATTCAATATTTTTTCGTCTTTATCCTTTGCCGTTCCTTTAGCCACTTGTATATCAAGGTAATCTAATATGAGGATGAGTATTTTTGTGTTTAGTGTTTTTGCTGTTTCTATTTGCTCTGGATTAGATAAAGTAAAAAATCCAATAAAATCACTTTTTTCCTTTTTGCTTAACAAGTTAAACTTATCAAAAAAGGTTCTTTTTAAAGAAGGGTGATATTTTTCTTGTTTAATAAGGTCAAAATTTTCTTTTTCATTTTCCTTCCCAAGGGTTCTTACGACTTGCATAGGCAACAACCAAAATCCGTGTGAGCTCGATAGATTAAGCCCTGTAGCAAGTTCCAAAATTTTTGAAATACGGTGTGCGCAATTATCATTAAAAAAGTAATACTTAAATTTTGCATTCATCAGTTCCCATGTAAATTCAGAAATAAAATTTACCTGTTGTTGAGTTAAAAGGAATATGAAGAAAGAACATCGTTATCCCTGAAAATGACAGCAGGCTTCCTGTGATTGTCATGAGCGTCCCGCGAACCGTGGTGGGGATGGCAAAATCATTTTTTCTTCTGGATTTTCTATATTTGTTTCTCGGGTCCTTCAACCACTCCTCGTCCTGGCGTTCCCAACGATTGCACAAATTCAACACCCCTGCACCCAGGAAAAACATGAAGACTCCCCAAATCTGTTCGACTGCCAAAAAATCCATCCGGTCGCCTCTTTATGAATGCAATGAAGGACAAAACTCGACGCGCGAACACCCCGAAGTTCCTAGCTAATTAGAATTAAACTATTATATAACAAATAGTTGTATGGAGGCAATCGCGAATCGGCCTGCTAAAAACAGGGTGACAGGAGAAGATTTCTTTGTGAACGGAAAAACAAGGGTTTTACGGCTCGTTTTTAATATTTATTGCTATACTTTTAGCAGGATGGAATAAAAAGTACTGCCTTTTCCCGGTTCGCTGAAAACATCCTCCAGCCTTTCAGGACGAAAGAAGACTTCATTGCCAAAGCAGCAAAAATCCTATAAAATGCTAATTTACAATGAGATATATGGTTCTCCTGTGAATAAAAGATGTCTTTAAAATCATATTTTCCATGATCATTGAACAAAGCGCACAAGGTTACCGGTATTCCGTTGAACCCTTTCTGTTGGCGGACTTCATACGGGTACAACCGGGGTTTCAGGTTTTGGATGTGGGAACCGGATGCGGGATCATCTCCCTTCTCCTGATGACCCTGGAGCCTGGGTTGAAAATCACCGCCGTTGAAGTTCAGAAGTCACTCCACGACCTGGCTCGACAAAATGTGGCAGAAAATGGACTTTCAAGCCATATTCAGGTGATCCACGGGGATTTTTTGCAAGTGGCGGCAACGATGGGAAATGAAACCTTTGATCTGGCCATCTCCAATCCGCCGTACCGGAAGATCAACACCGGACGCACCAACCCTAACGAGGAAAAGGCCATTGCCAGACATGAACTTTCACTCAATCTGCAATCGATTCTGAAACAAAGCGCTTCTCTATTGAAACCGGGAGGCAAAATCGCCTTGGCATACCCCCCGCACCGGTTGACGGAGGTGCTCTCTGAAATGAAACAGTATGCAGTGTTTCCTTCGCGCCTGCGTTTTATTCATGGCACAAGCGGTGCGGATGCTAAAATTTTTCTGGTAGAAGGGGTCAAGGGTTGCCAGGTGGACTGCGCCGTGGAACCTCCGCTCACCCTGTGCAAAGCAGACAACTCATACACGGAAGAGATGCGAACTATCTATGATTCCTTTAATCATACTGACCGGTCCAACCACATCGAAAAAGAGCGATACGGCAATGGCGTTAGCTGAAAAGCTCAATACGGAAATCATCAACGCCGATTCAATGCAGGTCTATAAATACTTTGATATCGGAACCGCTAAGCCCCCACCGGAGGCCCGGCAACGCGTGGTTCATCATCTCATCGACATTCTGGAACCGGATGAAGATTTTAATGCCTTTGATTTTAAAGTAAGAGCGCTGAAAGCAGTGCGGGAAATTATTGGGCGGGGTAAAATACCCATTGTCGTTGGAGGCACCGGTCTCTACATCAAGGTGCTGACTCAGGATTTCGATTGCGCGGCTCCCATTTCCACGGACATAAAAAATGCGATTCAATCCGAAATCCGCGAAAAAGGCGTCGAGTTCATGCACGAAGAACTGAAAGCAATAGATCCTGTGTATGCGACGTCGATCCAAACAACCGATGCGATCAGGATCGAACGGGCGCTCGGAGTCTACCGCCAAACCGGAAGAAAATTTTCTGAGTTTCACAACGAGGAAATTCCCGCGACCTATGAATTTCCCATAAAAACGTTCCTGCTCCAATGGGATCGTCAGGAGCTGTATGACAATATTGATAAACGGGTGGACGCAATGATGACGATGGGTCTTATCGATGAAGTGAAGGGACTCCTGAACCGGGGATTTTGTAAAACTTTAAAACCGTTTAACAGCATTGGTTATGCCCAGGTGATCAATCATCTGGAAGGTTCCATACCTCTGGACCGGGCGGTGTATGAAATCAAACGGGATACCCGCCATTACGCCAAGCGGCAGATCACCTGGTTTAAAAAAGTTCCCGACACCATTCCCATTCCTGCCGGAAAAGCAGATGGGCCGGAAAGCCTGAGAGATAAAATTCTGTCCTGTCTGCCCCAGTCCGTCGCCTTGATGCTGGCTTGCGTATTGTGCTTCGCTTTCCCCACTTCGGGGCAAACAGAGGAATTATCGTCCTATCAAAAGGGAGTTCAGCAATTCACCCTCGGGCATTATTCCAAAGCGGAAAACCATCTGCTTGCCGGTATCAATTCGGGTTCCAACCCGGAGAATATCAAACGGTCTCATTATCTCCTGGCGCATATCAATCTCGAAAAAAATAATACAAAAAAAGCGGTCGAGTTATTTCTGAAAAGCCTGATGGAGTATCCGGAAATAGAAGATTATGTTCGCTTTTCTCTGGCGCAGGCATTTTCACGGCAAGAAGAAAACGAAGCCGCTCTGAAACAGGTAACGCATTTGCTGCAAAACTTTCCCGAAACCGTTATCTATCCCCAGGTGCAACTCCTGCACGCGGACATTTTAAAAAAACTGGGGAAAACCGAACAGGCCATCAGCGCTTTGGATCAGGTGGCCCAATGGATTTCCGCCAATTCGGCTATCGAGGAATTTAAAAAGTCGCTCCCGAAAATAATATCGCAACAGGCAGAACTCCACCAGGAACTGCAACAAAACAGCAAAGCGTACACTCTATACCGAAAGCTCTTTATCCATCATCCAGCCGATCCCGTCACCTTGCAGGCGCTTCCGGAGATGAAACGTTTTGGGGCTCTGCCAGACGTTGCCTCCGTTCCGCTTACCCTCGATGAACGGTCTCTCAGAATTAAAAATCTTCTGGCTGGGGTTCGTTATGAGCAAGTGATCCAGGAGATTCAGGAATCGAACCCACCCGGCCCCAAAATGCCTGAGAACTATTATTTTTATCTGGCCAGTGCCTATCAGGGCCTTAAAAAAAGATCGGAAGCCAATCAAACACTTAAAGCGTTATTAAAACAGTATCCGACACACAGCCGCGCAGATGAAGTCCAATATCAAATCGGACGCAACCTGTGGAATCTGGGCAAGGATCAGGCGGCCATTGATTTTTTAAAAAAGTCCAACACGAAAAACAAAGTTTCTAATGTTTCGATCAAATCGCAATTTATTATTGGTCGAATTTATGAAGAGAATAAACAGAATCAACAAGCCCTCAAGCAATACAACCATGTGGTTGCCCAGTTCGGCAACGCCGAATATTCCCAATGGGCGGCCTGGCGCATGGGGTGGATCCATTATCTCAGCAACCAATATCAAAAAGCCCATGATCAGTTCAGGGAAAATGCCAGGCATTTTCCTGAAGGAGATTTCATAGAATACAATTTATTCTGGCAGGGGAAATCCCTGGAAGGATTGGGAAAGAAAAAGGCAGCCCATAAAATTTACAGGGACGTTGCACAAGATTACCCTTATACATATTACGGGATAAGAGCCAGAGAGCGGGTGAGTGCCGATTCCGTTTTGGCCCCCTCTAAAAAACAGATCCCTTACAGCGTTAAAAAAGTCGCTTTGATGAATGAGAACACGCCTTCCGTTCGATTGGATCGCCCACTGACCCCACAGGAAAAGATTCATCATACCAGGGCAAGAGAAATGATCCAATTGGGCTTTTATAAAAACGCCAAATGGGAAATTTCCACTCTGCAAAAATCTGTAAGAAAAAATCTGGCGGGTGTGATGTGGCTTTCCAGTCTTTATAATGAAGCAAGAGCCTTTTCAGAATCGGTTCACCTGCTTCATCTTTATAGAGACTATCATTCCAAATATGGAGAGAAGGATCTCTCGGAACAATTCTGGAAATATTTTTTTCCACTTGCCTACGCCGAAACCATCCAGGAGGCTTCCCTGAGGTATGATATCGATCCCTATTTTGTCAAAGGACTGATTCGCCAGGAAAGTTTGTTCGACGCGCAATCCCTGTCCCCGGCAGGAGCCCGAGGGGTCATGCAAATCATGCCGGAAACGGGAAAACGGTTGTATGCCTCCGACCCATATGACCCCCCTTTTACCAAGGAACTTCTGTTCGACCCCGACCTCAACATTCAACTGGGAATCAAATACCTGAGCCAATTGCACAAAAAATTTGGAAAAAATGGCACTCACATCCTTATTTCCTATAACGCCGGACCGCATGTCCTGAAAAAATGGCTCGAACGGTTCCGTGACATTAAAGATCCCGATGTTTTTATCGAATCTATCCCTTATCCGGAAACCAGGGGCTACGTGAAGCATGTCTCGCGAAACCACGGAGTTTACAAACAGCTGTACGGTCAACCCTGACCCGAAGAAATCACTTCAAAGCTTGTTGTTTCTTGCCTCCATCCCGGTATAATTATCAAAATGAAAACCAGAATTCTTTTAAAGAAAATTGAACGTTATGACCTCAATGAGGTCGAGCAGTTCGTCCGGGATAGCTTTAGCGAGTTTGACTCTGCGGATCGTCCGTTTCGTTCCGGGCAAAAAGTTCTGCTCAAACCCAATTTACTGCGGGCCTTCAAGCCCGATCGCTGCGTCACCACCCATCCCGTGCTTCTCGAAGCGGTTTGTCGGGTGCTCAAGGATCGATCCATAAACCATATCGCCATCAGTGACAGCCCGGCACTTGGAAGTCTACCTGCCGTGGCCCGCAAAGCCGGTTATGGTCCTCTTGCTAAAAAATATGGCGTGCACATCGTCCCGCTCTCAGACCCGGTGGCTTTGCTGACAGAGGAAAGTATTCCCCATCTCAAAATTGCAGGGAACTTGCAGAATTACGATCACATCATCAATTTGCCCAAGTTCAAGTCGCATTGCCAGATGACCCTGACGTTGTCGATAAAAAACCTTTTCGGATTGGTGATCGGCAAAAGAAAACCCGTGCTTCATTGTTTGGTGAACAACGACAAGGTGAAATTCGGGAAGATGCTGGTGGACATCGCCAAACATGTCAACCCCAGCTTAACTATAGTAGACGGCATTCAGGCCATGCAGGGCCAGGGCCCCGCGAACGGGACGCCCTATCCCCTGGGAGTGTTGGCGGCGGGACAGGATTTGACCGCCCTGGATCGGGTTCTCACGGAAATCGTGGGTGTGCCGCCGGAAAAAGTCTACGCCCTGGAAGCCGCCCGGCTTAAAGAATTTGGAACTTATGATCTGGATGCCATCGAGATTCTGGGAGAAAACAATCTGGACGCATTGAAAGTGTCCGATTTCCAATTGGCGGAAATCCCTCTGGACATCTCCTTTAATCCGTTCAGGGTCCTCAAATCTTTCCTGAAACAAGTTTATGAAGTCAAAATTAAAGAAAAGCTGGTAGGATAAAACTATCCAGTGAAGTATTCGGGGAGTTGAAGAAATTGTTGCGTTGAGGAGATAAAAACCAGCGGCTAAGCCGATGGTTTTCGGGCGTTATCAAAACTCAGGGAACAACAGCCCAGTTGGATGCCTATTTCTTTTTTTGTGAGATGATATTTTCCGGGATGGATAAAATTGATAATTTTATTGCCCTCCCGACGCGTACCAACCAGGCCGGAGGAACGTAATATCGAGAGGTGGTGGGAGGCCTGTGGTTGCACGATGTCCAGCGAGCGGACAATGTCTGAGACACTCCTCTCGCCCTGGAGAAGCAGACGGAAAATTCTCAACCGCGACTCGTCACCTAAAGCCTTTAAAATTTTTGCGCATTCATCTGAGTCTATGGTCTCCATTATTTTTTAAGTATATGGGGTGGACCGCAGGCGATCAAGGCAATATTACTTTTGTTCCAACAATCAACAAATGAATAAACAGGAAATTGACGCCAGTCAATGGGTGGACCGGTATGGGGACCTCATGTACCGCTATACTCTTGTCCGTGTCAAGGATGCGCCGACCGCCGAGGAAATCGTGCAGGTCACGTTTTTCGCCGCCCTGCAAGCCACCCACACGTTTGCCGGGCGATCCTCGGAAAAAAGCTGGCTGTTCGGAATTTTAAAGCATAAAATTCTAGACCACTTCCGGGAAATTAAGAAAAACAGAACATTTGATCTGGCTCCCGAGGAAGATAAAGACCCTTTTGAGTATGACCCCTCAGGGCACTGGAAGGAAACCCCCCAGCATTGGGGCTTGGACCCGGAAAAATCCGCGGAAAATCAAGCACTTACAGAAGCCCTGACCACCTGTATGGATCATTTACCGGATAAGTTACGGCAAGTTTTCGTTCTCAGAGAGATCGAAGGGCTGAGCACAGAAGAAATTTGTAATGAATTCAACATTAAACCGACCAACTTATGGGTTATTCTGCACCGGGCGCGGAACCAACTGAAGAAATGTCTGGAAATCCACTGGTTTGATGGAAAAAATTCGGAATAGTTCTATTATGGAAAAACTGATGAATTTTATATTGGGGTGGCTGAACCTGACATGCAAGGACACCTCTCCCCTGATTTCAGAAATGATGGATCACCGGGTTTCTTTTATCAAACGGTTGAAGATCAGAATCCATTTGGCCCTGTGTGGGGTTTGTCTGTATTATAAGGGACAGCTGGAAACCATCAGTGCGCTGTCAAAAAACCTGGGCCGAGAAGATTTTCCAGTTAAAAAAGATGCGACGCTACCTCAGGAATCAAAAGATAAAATAAAAAAAATGATCGAAGCTCGTCATTAAAAATGAGCTATTAAATTTTTGGAGAGGATTGGAAAATGAACGAAAGAAGATCGTGTTGTGATTCCGATGAAACTGATGATGTTTCCAGGGAAGATGTCCGTAATTTTTACTCAAAAGCGGCTGTCTCCGCCCAGGAAAGCCTGTGCTGTCCGACACAATACGATGCTGCCGATCTCTCCCACATCCCCGAAGAAGTCCGCGCCATTTCCTACGGGTGCGGCAGTCCGGTAAATCGAGCCAGTATCCGACCCGGAGAAACCGTGGTCGACCTGGGCTCCGGCGGCGGCATCGATTGCTTCATCGCGGCAAAACTCGTCGGCGAATCCGGCAAAGTTTTCGGAATCGACATGACCGATGAAATGCTCAAAGTCGCACAAACAAATGCCATCCCAGTGGCTGAGAACCTTGGTTATAATAATGTCGAATTCAAAAAAGGTTTTCTCGAAGCCATTCCTCTTCAAGACCAGTCGGTGGACCTTGTCACCTCCAACTGCGTGATCAACCTTTCCACCAATAAAAAAGCAGTGTTTGAGGAAATCAACCGGATTTTAAAACCCGGCGGCAGGTTTGTCATCGCCGATATCATTTCCGAAAAAGAAGTTCCCCAGGAAATGCGCAATCATCAGGAGTTATGGGGCGAGTGCATTTCCGGCGCCTTGACCTTGGGCGAATTTCTGGATGCCGCACGGCCCCACGGCTTTCACGGCTTCCAGATCAAAAAAGACTACCTGTGGAAAATTGTGGAGGGGATCAAATTTTATTCTTATACCCTGGAAGCGTTCAAACTGAACGAATCCAAATCCGCTTCCTGTTGCAGTGAATACACCGCCACCTACGCCGGTCCCTTCGATTCCATTTCGCATGGTGGCAACACGTACCACGTAGGGGTGACCGTGGACATCGATGCCGATCAGGCGGAGTTGATGCAAACCTCTCCCTATGCGGCGCATTTCATCGTCACCGATCTGGATTCAGAAACACCGGCTGAAAAAGCCGACTCCTGTTGCGGATAATGGGGGCTCGTTCCCCCTGCATTGGAAAATGACCCGGTCGCGGTTTCTACGGTTTCTGTTTTTTACTGCCTTCTTTCTACTCACCCTTCCCTTCAAAGTCCTGGCGGATATGGTGCCGCGCGTATTCAAAACGCGGAAGCACCCCTTACCCATCACGCCGGTAGAAGAATTCTATGTCGAGGACACCTCAGGCCCGCCGAAATCATTGCGGAAGGGATCTAAAGACTGGCGCTTGACCGTCAAAGGCAAAGTGGATCACCCGCTGACGCTAGACTACAAACAAATCCTGTCCCGGCCCTCGGTGAAACGCATCATCACCCTTAACTGCATCGGCAACCCCGTCGGGGGACGCGCCATCGGCAACGCCGAGTGGGAAGGAGTTTTGTTGAAGGACTTGATCGACGAAGCCGATCCGCATTTTTTTTCCAGCACCCTTATTTTAAGAGCCGAGGACGGGTATTACGAAAGTATTCCTCTCAAAAAAGCCAAACACCCCTCCGCCCTGCTCGCCACTAAAATGAACGGGCAACCTTTGACTTTGAATCACGGCTTTCCCCTGCGTTTATTGATCCCCGGCCTCTACGGCATCAAGCAGATGAAGTGGATTAAAGAAATCGAAGTTGCTAATCACCATCCTAAAGGATATTGGCATGAAAAAGGATGGTCCAAACAGGCGAAAGTCAAAATAATTTCACGCATAGACACGCCGGAGAATAACGAAGTATTGCGTTCCCGCCAAACTGTAATTCGCGGAATCGCCTTTGCCGGCGACCGGGGAATTCAATACGTGCAGGTTTCCATCGACGGCGAAAGAACCTGGTCTCTCGCCAAACTCGAAAAACCCCTGTCTCCCACCTCGTGGGTGTTCTGGTCGTTTCCCTGCGCCTTTCCGAGTGCGGGGAGCTGCCGCATCGCCGTGCGCGCCGCCGACCAGTACAGCGGCATCCAGCAGGACGATCTCCGCGATCCCTTCCCCAACGGCACTTCTGGAATCCACCGGATTGAAGTGTTGGTTTCCTGATCAGGATTTCTTTTTGATCGTAGATGCCGCTTCCTCATCCAGAAACCATTCGAGGGTTCCTTGCTCGGGATGGACGTGGGCGGCGGGGTAGTGTTGACTTTGCGGGGATTGGTTGAGGATGTCAGCTACCACTTCGGCTTTTCCCTGTCCGGTGACAATGAAGGACACGCGCCTGGCATGATTCAAAACTTTTAAAGTGAGGGTGATGCGTTTTTGCCCGCTCCCGGGATGAACGGCAACGGCACAGATGCCTGACGGGTCTTCAATCGCTTTCACGCCGGGAAACAGGGAGGCGGTGTGGCCATCGGTTCCCAACCCCAGAAGAATCCAGTCAAACTGCGGCATTTCTCCATTGTATAAATGGCAATGACGTTTGATCTCTTCGGCGTAGCGAGTGGCTTCATCGCTTGCATCGTTTTCACCGTGAATGCGGTGAATGTTCTCCGGGTGAATGGCGAGGGGGTCCAGCAGAGCCTGCCGGGTCATGCGGTAGTTGCTGTCTTCATGATCGGCAGGGACTGAGCGCTCGTCTCCCCAGAAAAAATGAATGACATCCCAGGGGATAGATTTTTTAAACTCGGACCGGGAAAAATATTCGTACACCGCGCGCGGGGTACTTCCGCCCGCCAGCACCAGGTTGAACGAACGCCCCGCCTTTCCAGCCTGCAAGGAGGCGGCTAGCAACTCCTCAGCCAGGGCTTCTGCTAACGCCACCGCGTCTGGAAATAATTTTATCTCGGCACCCACCTAAAACTCACACACAAGACCATCGTCCACCAGGTTTTTGCAAGGGTAGCGCCACTCGACACCATGCTCATGAAACAAGGCATTGGCCTCTCTGGGCCCCCAGGTCCCCGCCGGATAGCCATGCACTTTGAGTTCCGGATTGTTTTGCCATTCCTGCAAAATAGGATCAACAAACCGCCAGCAGGCTTCCACCGCATCTCCCCGCGCATACAGGGTGGAGTCGCCCAGCATACAGTCGAGCAATAACCGTTCATAGGCGGACGCAACCCTTGTATTTGACAATTCGGAATAATGAAAATCCATGTTCACGTTCTGCACGTGAAAACCGGCGCCGGGCACTTTCAAGGCGAATTTCAGGACGATACCTTCATTCGGCTGAATGCGCATGATCAACTGGTTGAGCCCGCCGCTTTCTTTGCTTTCCTTGGCAAACAGGAAATGCGGAGTGGGCTTGAAATGGATGGCCACCTCCGTCACCCGTGTGGGCAACCTCTTCCCGGCGCGGATGTAAAACGGAACCCCTCCCCAGCGCCAGTTATCGATAAATACCTTAACCGCGGCAAAGGTATCGATCCTGGAATCATCGGGGACACCTTCTTCCTCGCGGTAACCGGGGATAATTTCGCCGTCTATGACGGAAGTGGTGTATTGCCCCCGAACCGCAAATTCACTCACTTCCTCACGGGGAATTTCTCTGAGAGATTGAAACACCTTGACGGTTTCATTGCGTACCGCCGTGGAGTCAAAGGAAGAGGGAGATTCCATGGCGACGACTCCCATGATCTGCATCAAATGGTTTTGCACCATATCGCGAAGCGCCCCGGCGCCGTCATAATACTGTCCGCGCCCTTCAACGCCGATACTTTCCGCGGCAGTGATTTCGACATGGTGGATATAATTCCGGTTCCACAAGGGTTCGAAAATACCGTTGGCGAATCTGAATACCAGAAGGTTCTGCACGGTTTCTTTTCCCAGGTAATGATCGATCCGATAAATCTGCGGTTCACGAAATATCCGGGTCATGGTTTTCATCAGATGCAAAGCCGATTTCAGGTCATACCCGAAGGGTTTTTCGATGATCAAACGCTTCCAACCCGCGGGGTATGAATTTTCCTTTTGCAACCCCTGAAACCCGAGGTTTTGAATGATGGGTTCGTAAGTGCTGGGTGGGACCGCCAGATAATAAATATAGTTTCCACCGATTTTGTAGCGCTTGTCCAGAGTCTCCAGCTTGGATTTTAATCTTGCAAAATCCTCACCGTTGGAAGAGTCCATGGAAAGGAAATGAAATTTTTTCAGAAAGTTCTGCAGTTTTTCTTCATCAACCGGTTTGCTCTCGGAAAATTCCTCTACGCTTTCCACCATGAGGTCACGGAATTTGCTATCCGAAAGTTTGGACCGGCCCACTCCCAGTACGGAAAAATTCTCCGGAAGAAAACCAAGCTTATGCAAATCGAACAAAGAAGGAATCAATTTTCTTCTGCTCAAATCCCCAGATGCGCCAAAAATGACAAGTATGCAGTTACCCGGTTTTTTCATGTTATTTCCTTTTAATTGAATGACCGCCGAACTGGTTTCTGAGGGCCGCCAAAACTTTCATGGCAAATGAGTCCGGCTGCCGAGATTGAAACCGGGCTAAAAGAGACATCGTGATCACCGGGGCGGGCACGTCAAAATCCATTGCCGCCTGAACCGTCCACCGCCCTTCACCGCTGTCCTCTACATAACTTTTGATTTTGGATAGTTTGGGATCATCCGTAAACGCCAGTTCGGCAAGTTCCAATAACCACGACCGCACCACACTCCCCTTCTGCCAGACTTTGGTGACGGCTAAAATATCCAGATCGAAAGGCGACTTTTCCATAATCTCGAAACCTTCCGCATATGCCTGCATCATGCCGTACTCAATGCCATTATGGATCATTTTCACAAAATGCCCGGCGCCGCTGGGTCCACAGTATAAATACCCTTCAGGAGGAGCCAGGGTTTTAAATACCGGTTCGACTTCCCCGCAAGCCGAATCCTTGCCACCCGCCATCAAACAATATCCATTTTCCAGCCCCCACACGCCGCCGCTGGTTCCGCAGTCGATAAAATCAATTCCCTGAGCTTCCAGATCCTTTGCTCGGTTTTGAGTTTCCCTCCAGTTGGAGTTTCCCCCGTCGATGATGATGCCGCCCTTTTTCAGCAGTGAAGCCAGTTCCGCGATATTTTCATCCACCGGCTTTCCCGCCGGGACCATCAACCAGATCACTTTCCGGTCCGGTAAATTTGCAACAAGTCCGGCGAGAGATTGTAAACCTGTGGCGCCTTTTTCCACGACGGCATCCACCGCCACCGCTGACGGATCATAGGCCACCACGTCATGACCGCCTTTGAGAAGACGTTCGACCATATTGGCTCCCATTTTCCCCAGCCCTACAAATCCGATTTTCATTATTGGCTCCTGTGACAATGTGGTGGGCATTTACTTCGGTTCAACACATATGGCTTCTTCGGGTGGTAAAACATCTTTTTTTGCCTGGGAAACTTATCTTCTCGAGGTCTTCATCCCTGCAGAGACATTTGAAAAGTATTATACCGCTAAAAGTGGCTAACTGTTTACCTATGCGGGAATTTATTGGGGAGTTTGGTGAGACGGATAGTGTTTATTAAAAAATATGAGAAAAGGAGATTGGCAGAAACATCCGGATATTTAGACTTTATTTTTTCTTACCATTGGCTAATTCTTTTTGATAATCCTGAAGGACTTCGAGAAGCTTAGCTTTTTTGATCGGTTTCGCCATATAGTCGGTGCAACCGGCATCCAGACATTTTTCCCGGTCCCCTTTCAAGGCGTGGGCTGTTAAGGCGATAATCGGAGTTTCCTGTAAATTATTTGTTTTTTCCATTTTCCGGATCATTTGTGTGGCGGTGTAGCCGTCCATTACCGGCATCGCCATATCCATAAGCACCAGGTCATAGGACTCGGGGTTAAATTTTTGTACTGCCTCCTCTCCATTTTCCGCAGTGTCCACTTCATGCGGAGATTTTTTCAAATACAGTTGAATCAACAATCGATTGTCAGCTGAATCTTCAACGAGAAGAATTCTCAATGCATCTTCCCTTACAGGAGTATTCTCTTTTTGGATCGCTTCTACTACCATTTTTTTGGCGACAGGTTCCTTTTTATCCAGTGTATCCAGAATTTTTTCGAGGAGTTTTTTCGGATGGATAAATTTTGACACATAACTCACCATATCCATCTCTCTGCAACGTTGTAAATCACCTTTGCGCGTGTCAATCGGCATCATCATCACAGCGGGAATTTGAATATTCAGCTCGTTCCTGATTCTTTCAAGTAAGCGAAAGCCTCCCACTCCGGGTAGACGGCTATTTACCAATAGCAATGAATAAGGCTCGTCATTAATTTGGGACCGCCGAAGAATCTCTAAAACCATTTCCCCACAGTCCCCATCGTCCACCCACAGCCCCCAGTCCAACAGATGGTCCTTGATCATCGAACGAACGGAGGGTCGATGCTCCACCAGAAGAACTTTCATTTTTTTCAACCTTTCAGGTATGACCAGTTGTTCTTTTTCAGACGGAGCATCAGCATCAAACTTTACCGTAAAGGAAAAATGGCTCCCCTCACCCATCTCACTTCTCACCCGAATTTGTCCTTGCATCAATTCCACCAGTCTCTTAGAGATTGCCAGACCAAGTCCTGTTCCGCCATACTTTCTGGTTATGGAGGAATCTGCCTGGGAAAAACTGGTAAAAATGGTTTTCAGGTTTTGCGAGGGAATACCAACCCCGGTGTCTGACACCGAAAAATACAATCCCCCCGCCTCGTCGGTTTCTTGATTTTTTTCCACATGAACGAGAACTTCTCCCTTCTCTGTAAATTTTATGGCATTGCCGATCAGATTGATCAATACCTGACGGAGCCGATGAGCATCTCCCAACAAGCATTTCGGAACATCGGGGGACACATGATAATTCAACTCTAATCCCTTTTCCTGCGCCCGCAGATCTAATATCTCAATGGTTTTTTCCAATAATTGCACAGGATCAAATTCGATTCGTTCCAGCTCAATTTGACCCGCCTCTATTTTGGAAAGATCAAGAATATCGTTTATCAGTAATAATAGATTTTCGCCAGCGCCACGGAATACGTTGACCCGTTGTTCTTGTTCCTCAGTTAATTTCGATTCAGCCAGCAAATCTCCCATGCCAATAATGGCATTCATGGGAGTGCGAATTTCATGGCTCATATTGGCAAGAAATTCGCTTTTAGCAGCATTAGCCAATTTGGCCTCTGCTTCCGCCTGTTCGGCTTTCTCTTTCGCCAGGACGAGTTCCTCTTCCGCTTTTTTCCTCACTGTAATATCTTTGAAGGTAACCACCGCCCCGACTATCATCCCTTCCTCATGGATGGGTGTACTGACATATTCAACAGGAAAGCTACTGCCATCTTTTCGCCAAAATACTTCATTGACTTCGTTACGTACCTTGCCATCCTTGAAAGCGGCGTATATATGGCACTCGTCCCGCTGATAAGGGGTTCCGTCGGCATGAGAATGGTGAATCAGGGAATGCTGAGGCTGGCCATGCAATTCTTCCACCGAGTAACCCAGCATCTTTTCTGCGGCAGGATTGACAAAGGTCGTGTTTCCTTGCAAATCAAGGCCATAAATCCCCTCTCCTGCTGAATCCAGAATCAGTTTGTTCTGGTTCATCACTCGTTCCATTTCCACTTTTTGCTGTTTCAATTCGCTAATATCCCGGATGACCCCGGTAAACAATCTTTTTCCTTCAATGATCAACTCAGTGAGCGCGATCTCTAAGGGAAAAAACGAGCCATCCTCACGCAGTCCAATCAGTTCCCGTTGCATTCCCATGGCTACAGACCTGCCGCTAGCCACATATTTTTTTATATATTCATCGTGTTGACTCTTATAAGGTTCCGGCATCAGCATATTGATGCTTTTCCCTAAAACTTCTGAGGCTCGATACCCAAATATTTTCACTGCCGCAGGGTTGAAAACCTGGATGATTCCTTTTTCGTCAATGGTAACGATTCCATCAATCACATTGTCAACAATCGCACGAATTTTAGCTTCACTTTGTTCAGTTTTTTCCTTTGCCAGGTTACGCTCTTTTTCCGCACGAAATTGCCGCAATCCCTGCCCAAAGACGACCACCGTTGAAAACAATAATAGGCCAATAATTGACTTGAATCCCCTTGCGATTATATAAAGGGGGCCGAATGCCTCCGTCACATCGATTTCGGTGGTGATTCCCAAATAGAGTTCCGGAAGCCAGGTCCATGCTCCCACAACCGGAACGCCCCGGTAATCGCTGTACCCTTCCACATCCACTCCCGATTTCCCATTTAGCGCACTTTCGGCCATACGGGTGAACGGCTGTTGGTGACGCGGGGTAACCGGAACAAATCCTTTCGCCAGGTTTCCGCCGGGATCGCGGACTTCAAGATTGAGAATAGCGGAAATTCCTTGCCCATCAGGAATGAGACCGAGCTTTTTTAATTGATCATTAAACCGGCTGTCAGAAAGCATGATTCCATCACGATCAAAAGCATAGGTTTCCCCCGTATCTCCATACCGACTCACTTCGAGTATTTTAGTAAATTTGACCTCTGGCCGAATCCGAAATGCCAACACGCCCACATTCTTACCCGCATTATCCAGAACGGGTGTGGATACAAACATAGTGGGCCAATTTTTCTGCCAGACCCCGTGGCTGTCAGGCAAGTCCACTTCGCCTGCAAAGGGGTTGGATAACACTGTTTCCCCTTGCAGGGTGCGATAGAAAAAATCAGAACGCTCAATCAATTGACGTTTGCCGACAGGTTCTTCCAATAAAGCTCCGACCTGCAATCCCGTATCATCAAGAAGCACAAATCCGATATATTCATATTTTTTGCAAGCTTCCCCCAGATGTTTTCTCAGCCATTGAAGTTCCTCGGATTGTTGGAGAACTTTTACTGTTGAGTTTTCCCGGTTAGATAATTCAATCAAGGAAAGAATTTTTGCACGGGTCTCAGGTTGGCTGGCCAGAACCTCGGCATCCAGTTTTTTTTCTCGGACCCAATGTCTGAGGGATTCAACATTCGCCGACAAGGTAGTCGTGAGTTGATTCGAAAGATTCCTTTTCATCTCCTTCTCAACAGATTGGAAAACATACCAACCGACCAGCATAAAAGACAACACGAGGATTATGAAAAATCCTATCTGTCGTCCCATGCCTGAGAAAGCATTTTTAAGAGGTAAATTTAGATTAAAACGAGTTCCCATAAACCAATCCGTAGTAAATGATTTCTATAACCGCCGATGAAAATCCCGGCAAAATAGAAATAGCAATTTTCTTGCCAAATTAGAGAGGCAAAGGGTTAACCTTTTAAATATTAGGGTTATTGATGGTTTGAAGAATTTGACAGAGTGCGAAGATCACTAAAAAGGTAGGATTTCCACCCACGCAGGACCACTATCTGAGTGGATTTTGTTACATATTTTAAAAAAGAGTCGATGCGGACGGAACTGCCTTATTTTTTACGGGGCGAGTGACCTGCTTTCCTTCATCCGTCTGAAAGATGAAAAAGTAATATCGATAACTTTTCCCTCACTGACTTTTTCTGAAGATATCGGTGTCCGGGTGAAAAGTAAACCACGCGAACCAAAACCCGACCACGGAAGGAATTTCATTTCCTTTAGCATCCCGGATCACGGCGGTTTGCGATTTTTTATCGAAAGTAACCGTTACCGGAGTGCCATTCAATTTATCCTGCACCGGCTGTTTGGCTTTTGCCAGTTCTGAAAACGGATAGGCCTTGACGGTCCCGTCAAAATCCACGCCAATCACTCGCTCCTTGGGGTGGAAGTCGCTGTTCCTGTTTTTCACCCTGAACATCAGCTGTTCGCTGATGGCATATCCCCGGTAGGGGTCACGGTCATAATCCCTGTGAAAACCCGTCTTCTGTGAAAGAACAAGGGTTTGCGGATATTTTTTCTTCCATTGTCCCCAAGAGGTTTGTGTGGAAGATAAAAGTTTTAACCGGGCGCCCGTCAACGGGCCGGTCACCGCTTCTGTCTTGATTTGCGACCACAGACTTTCAGTCTTGCGGTCGTAAAGCAACATATCGCTCTGGTAGAGTAAACCGGAAACGCCGAAGGTCAGGCTCTGTCCATTAACTTTAGCGTCGAACACCATGCCCGTACCGCATAAAGGGCAAAACGTAACCACGACCGGCTGCTTGCCTATTTTATCATTAACGATCTCATGCCAGTTGAGGATTTTGATGGGATAGGCTTTGGCTTGACCGTTTCTTGTCAAACCCAGCACACGATCTTCATCCTGCAAATAACCTTCAGCCTGATCGGCTGTTGTAAACAGAGGTTTATCGAGGGAAGGGATTCCGTCTTTGGGAGGCCCGCCTGAAAATATTTCATTCACGGGAATGCTGTGTCTGGAATAGTCGAACCCTGAAAGAAAAAAAACCGCGCATGCCGCTAAAATTATTCTTAGGAAGAAGGCTTTGTTTGATTTCTTAGGGAAAAACATAAAAACGCTCCCTTTATTGCTAGTACCTGCATCTAGGAAATTTTTCATGCTTCGGGCTGGACTCCAAGGGCATCCGCAAACCGGTTGATGGCGTTAAACAAGGCGGCAACCAAGGTCGCCTCCAGAATTTGTTCATGCGTCCAGCCAATTTTTTTTAATTCCTCAACGTCCGCATCTGAAACCTTGTAGGCATGACGAGTGACCTTTTCCACATAGGCAAGCAACTTTTTTTCTCCGTCGGATATTTCCGCCGCTTGCGGATCGTTCACAATCTGTTCTGAAATTTCAGAGGAAATTCCATATTGAGTCATAAAATTTTTGTGATGTCCCAAACAATAATCGCATTGGTTTATCTTCGAGACAGTGGACGCGATCATCTCTTTAACGGCCCGGGTCAGTTTGGTATTGGCCAGCATCGTCGTTTTTACCAGCGCCGTATATAATTCCAGTCCCTCCGGCCAAAGGCTCAAAACTTTCAAAACGTTGGGCACAATGCCCATGGAATCTCTCAGCTCGTCGTAAATTGCCTTGACGCTACCTTCCGCCGCATCCTCCGCTACCGATTCAATTCTAAACATAGGTCTCCTCAAAGAAGGTGTCATAAAAATCCGCACTCGATTTAAAAGGCGCTGTTCGAAATGAAGTCGGGGTGTCCATAAAATCCTTACACTTCTTACAGACAAAATTTCATGCAAAATATCAACAGCTTGCCTTAAAACTAAAAGGGGAGAAAACTATTTATGGAAAAAGTGGCTCTGGCAGGAGGTGGGGTCTTACTAACGCAAAGGAGTCAACAATTCATCTGCCGGGAAATTCCCTCAAGCCTGCCGGCAAAAAGAGAATGAAGTTCGCCACGGATTTTTTTGGAATCATACTCCACCATGGCTCCCCCGCCGTTCAAAAAATTCAGTTGATCGGTGACTTTCAGACAAGCAGAACGAACACCGGCCTCATCACTTTTTGCGGGAGCCATTAACATGAGATCTCTAAACTCGACCCCCGCCTGTATCGAATCGGTTAACTGCGGGTTGATGGCAAACCCCCGGTTTTTCTTCAGGTCTTCAGCAATCTCCAGAACTTCTTGAAATTTTACCTTGGCTTTAGCGTATTCGGAATCCAGAATAAATTGCAGGGCCCGCATCATGGCTAGTTCCTTGTTGCCTTTGAAATCGGGGTAGGGGGGATTGGCAAAATATTCCGATTCCAACGTTTCCATAAACTCCACCGCCTTGGCGCGGGACAAGGAAACAGACAATTGCTGCCCCTCCGGGATTCCGCTGTTACCAGGGTTGACTTGCTCGGAAATGTAAAACCAGGCAAGCGTTTTAAGAGCCAGAGGCATGGAGGGCGCCTTCTCACGAATGGCCTGTTCAATATGATCGAGCCCTTTTTGGCGCATGTCACGGCCCCCCTGCATGATGAAGTTTCCCACACCGCCCAAGCGACTGTTTCCGTACCGGTAAACTCCCAAACCAAAATGCGCATCCACCTGATTGGGGTCCAGTGCAAGGGCTTTTGCCAAATGGGTGTCCGCCTGAAACCCATTGACCAGGGCCGTTAAAAGGTGGCCGGCTCCGTATTCAAAAATGCCGATATAACCTTCCGATCCTCCCAAATACAAATACGCCTCGGCCTGTTGACCGGTCGTTAAATCTGGAGATTCCAGAATTTCTTTAGCCAGCTCTTTAGTGCGTGAACTGTGCAAAATAAATCGAGATGCAACCGCCTCTATTTTATATTTGCTGGTGAACGCCAGGGTGTGGCTGAGTTCCCCCAAAAGACCGGAGTAATAAAAATTGTACTTCATCAACTCCATCCGGTTACTCAGAGACTCCGGGGAACCTTCCAGGCGACTGATTTCTCTTTCAAATACGTCAAACCATTTATCGAATTTATAATACAACGAGTCCGTGAGCGCCTGTTCCCCCATCTCATGGGCGGACATTTTTTGCAGATCCAATTTTTCCACGGCAGTCGCCGCAGTTGATCGCCCAAGGGATACTATCAACAACAAAAATGCAAGCGCAAAACCACTGGCTGTGAGCTTGAATGATTTTGACTGCCATAGGTTAGTCATCTTTTTATTTGATCCATTGAGAGTCCCTCAATTTCATATGACGCACGGCGATCAAACATGATGGTGGGCTAATATCTGCCGAACATGGGAGAGACGAGGATTGTCGTCCAATTTAACAAAAAGCTTCTCCGCTTTTTTAAGGTGGGTAACGGCCTTGTCTGAGTCTTTGATCTTTTCCGTGTATAAATTTCCCAGCATAAAATGGACATCGGCAAAATCAGGCTTGACCTGCACCAATGCCTCGAAGACCTCACAAGCCTCCGCATATCTCTCCACTTCCATCAAGGTCAAACCCAGATAAAAATTTGACTGCACCGAACCGGGATTGAGGTTGACAGCATCTTTAAAATATCCCACCGCCCCCTGATTGTTTCCCGTCAAGCGGCTTGCCACCCCAAGATAATAAAAGATACTCGATTCTTTTGGTTCCAGAACCAGGGCATTGGTGAGAATTTTCAAAGCTTCATCATATTCCTTCTGCTTAATATAGGATGCACCCAAAGCGGAATAGGCGTGAATAAAATCCGGTTTGATTTGAATCACCTGCTTGAACGCCCAGATGGCTTTATGGATCAATTCCAATCCGGAATCTTCGAGGCTGCCATACGCGACCCCTAAATTGTAGAATGCGTCCACAAAATTAGGCTGATACTTGATGGCCATCTTGTAAGCGTCCACAGCGCCCTGATACCTTTCCAATTGCTGAAGCCGCAATCCCTCCTTCAACCATTCCTCAGCGGCCTTGCCGCTATCAGCAACCTTTTCATCCGGTTGGCCGAGTTGATGAACCAGGCTGGCTCGTTGCAGATCCCCCTGCTGAAGAAAAAGCTGTTCCGCCCGTTCAAGGTATTTCTCCGCCCGTTTGGGGTTGCGGAGTCTTTTGATATGAATCGACCCCAACTGGTATTGCGCTTCTGCAAAATCCGGCAAAAGGGTAACCGCTTTTTTGAAGGCGTGTCTCGCGGCGATGTGTTGTCCATATTCAATATAGGCAACGCCCAACAAGCAACTCCCATAAGCCATTGCCCGTTTCGATTCCAGCTCCTCACTTTTGCGTGATCTGGTTATAATTTTATTTCGCTCCAACCGTTCGAAAATTAATTGCAGCCAGAACTCCACGGTTGAAAAATCCGGCGATAGAGGAATCACTCGCTTGAACTCGGAAAAAGATTTTTTTTCTTTCCCCTGCACCCAGTAGGACATGGCCATGTCAATATAAACCTGGGGATAGTCCGGGCGAATTCTTGCAGCCTTCCTATAACATTCCATTTCCTGTTTGTATTTTTGCAGACACCCGAAAGCGAACCCCAGGAGATGATGGGCCGGGTAACAATCGGGATTTTGCTGTGCAAGGTTTTTTAGCGTATCAATCGCGAGCACAAAATTTCCAGCAATAATTTGCTCCACTCCATGTTCAAAGGATTCCAAATCGTTCCAGGAATAAGGGAGCAAATCATAAATATCTTCTATAATTTTCGAAAAAGATGTTTCTGGAACCTGCAAAGCTTCCACTTTTTTCATCATGCCGGGGTTCTTCTTGCGCAATTCGTCGGCCAACTCTGCCAGCGAAACATAACCCGATCGCGATGAATCGATTTCCTTGCTTTTTTTCACTTTACTATTTTTCAAGACCCTGACCGAATAATGGATGGATGCCCTGATTATAAATGTTTAAGCGGGGAATTTAAAGGGAATGAATTTAATGTTCAGACAAATTCAACATCCGTAAGGCGATTCAGATAGTCCCTGGTTTCTGGACAGGAAGGGTTTTCAAACATTTCGGCGGTGCTTCCTGATTCCCGGATTCTTCCTTGATGCAGAAATATCAAATCATCGGTGATCCGTTGTGCCTGGGAGAGATTGTGGGTTACCAGCACGATCGTGTGCCGGGATTTTAGAGAAACGATCAACGCCTCGATAGCCGCAGAGGATTTTGGGTCGAGAGAGGAAGTTGGTTCGTCCATCAACAGAATTTCAGGCTGAATGGTCAGGGACCGGGCGATGACCAGCCGTTGTTGCTGGCCGAGAGACAGGGTGGAAGCGGGTTTATGCAAGCGGTCCTTGACCTCCTCCCACAAAAATACGTCTCGTAACGTTTGCTCCGCAATTTGCGGAAATTCTTTCTTGAGATGAGGGCTGAGACGCTTCAAGGCAAAAACAGCATTCTCAAATATACTTTTGGGAAACACACAAGGGGCTTGAAACACCATCCCAACGTTGCGCCGTAATTGATAAACATCGACCCCCTTCTCGTAAATGTCACCACCGCCCACCCGAATCCGACCCTGGACGTGAAACCCAAAAATCCGATCGTTCATCCGGCAAAGCGTGCGCAACAAGGTGGATTTACCGGAGCCTGATGGACCGATGACCCCTACGGCGGTTTTTTCGGGGACTACCATATCAAGATCCGCAAGCACCGGTTTGCCGTTATAAGAAATACTGGCTTTCTGTATTTCAATGGCAGGTGATAATTTGTTCATCGTTCCGACTCCATCAGCATCCTGCTTCGACAGAATAGAGCACCTGCAATCAATAGCAATGCCAGACTCAATAACACCAACCCCGCTCCCCAGGCATGGGCCACCGCTTCCGGGTTCAGGGCCTCCTGCGCAAGTATAAGGATGTGGCTCTGCAGAGTGGGCACCGGATCGGTCCATGTACGGGGAAGTAAAATCCCTGAAAACGTCGTGGCGGTGAACATGATGGCCGCCGTTTCCCCCGCCGCCCGCGCCAGCCCCAATAGCACTCCGGTGACGATGCCAAACAGACTCTGGGGAATGATGACGGAACGGATCATCGCCCAAGGGCTCAACCCCAGCGCCATCCCCGCATCCCGGTATTTTTCCGGCAGCGTTTCAACCGCCTGCTGAAAACTCACCTGCAAGGTCGGCAGGATCATCACCGCCAAAATCAAAACTCCTGTCAGCCAGGACACGCCCGTCTCCAGAGTCACCCCAAAAATCATATAGCCCAGCAAGCCAAAAAGAATTGTCGGCATGCCATTGAGCGAGTGAATCAGGTTCCGAAAAAATTTTTTGAGCCGCTCGGATTTTAAATACTCTGTCTGAAACAGGGCCGCCCCCAATGCGACCGGCAAACTGACGATCACCGCACCGGCCATTAATAGCAGAGTTCCTGCCATCTGATAAAAAATTCCCCCCCCGGCGCCAAAATTTGTGGACGCCTGGCTGAGAAACTCCCAGTCGAGAGCGGGAGCGCCTTTCCACAACACCGCACCCAGTATAAGAATCAAAATTGAAATCGTGAAAAGGGTTAACAAACCCAATAAACCCTGCACCATTTTTTCCAGCAGATTATCCAGAATCATCGTACTCTTTTCAACAACAGGTTGCCCATCAGGGTAAAAAACATCACTATCAAAAACAGGGTCATCCCCAGAGCCATCAAGGCGCTCCACTGCAAATCCGTCCCGATGGCCTCCGCCGCTTCCCGTCCCAGTTTCGATGCGATACTTTGAGCTGGAGCAAACAGGTCGTACCAGGGGTCGGCAATTTTATCGAGCCCGCCTATGACCAGCATGACGGCTATGGTCTCACCCATTGCGCGACCCAAGCCCAGAAAAATGGCGCCAGCGATTCCCGGCAGAGCCTCAGGAAGCACGGCGCTGGTTATCATCTGCAATTTTGTCAATCCCAGACTCAGAGCAGTGTCACTGTATTGCCCAGGGACGGCATGTAAAGCATCTTCCGATAAGGTCAGGATGGTGGGAAGAATCATGATTCCCAGCAACAGCCCTGCGGTCAGAATCGTGTTGCCGTCGATCAGGCCAAAACTTTCTTTCACCCAGCCTGCCAGGAAAGCGACCCCCAGCAGGCCATAAATGATTCCAGGAATACCCGCAAAAAGTTCCATCAGCGCCTTCACCCACAAGCGCCGTTTCGCTGGCAAAAATTCAGACGTAAAAACCGCGCCACCGATCGCCAAGGGCAAGGCCAGCAACAATGCCAGCCCCGTCACCATGCAGGACCCGTAGACCATGGGCAACGCACCATACACCTCTCCCGCCCACCAGTCTTGACCCAGCAGGAAATTCCATTTTTGTTCCACCAGGATGGGAACACTCTGTACGACCAAAAAAGCAAAAAGCCCGGCAATGCACCCCAGGGAAACCAGAGCCATGAATGCTGTGGTCACCCGAAAGAAGTCCAAACGGAAAAAACGATTCACCTGCAATCCACCTTCCCCGCCAAATTTAAAATGCCCGATCAATGCGAATGAACCGGGATATAACCGCTCTCGGAAACAATTTTCTGCCCTTCCGGGCTCACAACAAAGTTTAAAAACTCTTTGACAACGCCCATAGGTTCGCCGACAGTGACCAAATTCAGGTCGCGGGAGATGGGAAACCGATTGGCGCGAACATTATCAAGTGTCGGCTCGATAATTTCACCCCCCTCACGAATTCCGACCCCCACCACATCGGCATTGATCCAGGCGATGGAAAGCATGCCGATGGCGGAATCGCTCTGGGCAATTTTGCTTTGCTCTTCATTATTCGATCCGGTGACCAGACGGGCGCCGGGAGCTCTGGCCTTTTCATCGCCAAATACATATTTCATAAATACATGCCGGGTACCCCGATGCCGCTCCTTATCAATCACCACGATTTCCCGGTCCGGCCCGCCCACCACTTTCCAGTTTTTTATTTTCCCCAGGTAGATGCCGCCGATCTGTTCCCTGGACAACGCCCGAACACCGGCGGAATAAACTTCCGAGGAAACCACACAAGCCACCGCATCGCGTCCCACCACCAGGATACGCAATCCGGGTTTCTGGAACCGTTGCTTTTCTGCGGAGGTGATGTCCCGCGATGCCATGCCGATATCCGCGCGGCCGCTTCCGGTCGATTGCACCCCAACGCCCGACCCGCCGCCATTGACGGTGATGGAAACCGTTCTATTGTTTTTCGCCGCGAATTGTTCAGCGGCCCGGGTAGCGATGGGGAGAAGCGTCGTCGATCCCACTATGGTTATTTTTTTCGTTGTCCGTTCTTGCGCATAGACAGCTGAAGAACCTGCGGCCCCAGCCAAAAGCCCGAGGACAACCGCGCATATATAAATAGAAAACGAATTTTTCAATCGAATCTCCCAATGAGCTCATTGCCTACCTTCCAACTATATCCATATATAGAAATATATCAATATAGTCAAGCGCACAAAAACCCGCCTCTGTAAATTAATAATACCAGTCCGTTTTAAGTCGGACTGGTATTAATTACCTGACAAAAAATTTTGGATTTATCTAATACCGGAAGGAAAAACTCATTTCAGCAATATGAGTTTTTGAGGGAGTTACATCCATGAGCAGGTTTTCATTTTTTGCAGAGCTCCCCAGGCGAGCAAAGACCCCTGCTCCGCCGCACGCTGGAGCCATTGGCGAGCATTTTTTTCATTTTTTTCCACGCCCCAACCTTGTTTATACAGGACACCCAAAGCATATTGAGCCTTGGAGTTCCCTTTTTCCGCCGCAACCAGATACCAGTCAAATGCTTTTAAATAATCCTGGGAAGAAACCCCTTGCCCTTTTTCATACAATTTCCCCAATTGATACTGGGCTTCCGCATTACCCGCTTCAGCCGATTTTAAATACCAGCCAAATGCGGTTTTATAGTCTGGAGAGGTTCCCTGGCAGGACACCCGTCCCATATTATACAAAGCGTCTTCGTGGCCCTGTTCTGCAGCGCGGAGGTACCAGCTCACACTTTGCTTTGAGCTTTTTTCGACGCCAACGCCTTTTTCATACAGGAGTCCCAATTGGTTTTGCGCTCGGGCGACACCTTCCCTTGCGGCTTTGCGCAAGAATTTGACGACCTTGACAGGGTCCATGCGGTCATCAGATGAATCCAGAAAATCCAGTTCTTCGCTCGTTCTCGCACTCCCTTTCTTTGCCGCCTTTCGATACCATTCCGCCGCTTTTTCATAATCCTGAGGCACGCCCTTGCCGACAAAATACATCATCCCAAGATTATCCTGAGCCTGGGCGTTGCCCTGCTCCGCCGCTTTGGCGTACCACTTGGCCGCCTGGGAAAAATCCTTGGCAACGCCTTCTCCTTTTTCAAACAGGGTTCCCAGATGATTCTGCGCCCCGGCATTGCCCTGACCTGCGGCTTTTTCTATCCAGCAATAGGCTTCCTGAAAATTCTGATTCACTCCCTTGCCGTCGTAATACACCTTTCCCAATGCAAATTGAGCGTAGTCATGCCCTTCATCCGCCCCTTTGCGAAACCAGTAAACGGCTTGCACATAATCCTGCCGCACCCCCTGGCCGTTATAATGCAAGCGCCCCAGATCGTACTGCGCCTTGGGATTACCCTGTGCCGCCGCACTTTGTGACCAATTCAAGGCCTGCGCAAAATCCTGAGCTATTCCCTGACCGTGGTAATACATTCTGGCCAAATAAAGCTGACCAGAATCATCCCCCGACTCCGCCGCCTTACGGTACCAGTGGACGGCCTCGGAAAAATCCTGCCGCACACCCTTGCCTTTTTCGCACAGCATACCCAGAAACACTTGCGCTGACGGAATATCCTGTCTGGCCGCCGCCTCAAAAAATGAAACGGCTTTTTCATAATCCTGAGCAACGCCTTCTCCCAGAAAATGAAGAACTCCCAGATGATACCGGGCCCCGGCATGCCCCAGTTCTGCGGCCCTGCCATACCATAGCTGGGCCTCCGCAAAATTCTGCACAATTTCCCGACCACGATCATGCAATCGCCCCAGACGAAATTGCGCTTCCGCATGATCGTGCTGAGCCGCTTTAAGATACCAGGACACCGCTTCTTCATAATCTTCACGCTCAAAAAAGAAATGGCCTTTATCAAAAAATTCTTCCGCGTTGGGAAGGGACTGATCGTTGTTCTTTTCTAAAAATTCCTGAGCTTCTTCATTTCCCTGCTCCGCCGCCTTGCACAGCCATTTAACCGCTTCCGTGGTATCTCTAGCAACGCCTTCACCGTTAAAATACATCATGCCCAATTTGAATTGCGCCAGATCCAGGCCCTTGACTGCCGCCTTGTAATACCAGCGCACCGCCTTTTCCAGGTTTTTGGCGATTCCCTTGCCGTGTTCGTAACGGTCGCCGAGGTTAAACTGGGCTTCTTCATTTCCCCGCAAAGCCGCCTGCTGAAACCACTTGCCGGAAATGTCCAGATCCTTTGGCACCCCTTCGCCTTTTTCAAACAGGATACCCATCATATTCTGGGCGATATCGTTCCCAGATTGAGCCACTTCATAGAACCACTTGGCGGCCTCCTCAGGCGCTTTAGCAGCCCCCTTGCCAAAATAATACATGCGCCCCAGATTGAACTGGGCCACGCGGTCCCCCTGCTCTGCCGCCTTTTTGTACCAATGGACACTTTTTTCATCATCCTGAGTGACACCCAAACCATTTTCATACATGATGCCGAGGAAGCCCTGTCCATTGGCGGAACCTTTTTCCGCCGCCTTCTGGAACCATTTAAACGCCTCCTTGTTGTTCCGCGCCACGCCAACGCCCTTGAAATAAACCACGCCGACATTGTATTGCGCCTGCGGCTTGCCCATTTCAGCATCTTTAAACCAGCGCGCCGCGTCCCTGGGGCTGATAGCATCGAGGGAACCATCGGTTTTCTGGTAGGTCAGTTCGGTGTCGGTTGCATCGCTCCCTTTGGCAAGGAAGTCCAGACCCTTAAGCGATATATTGGAAAATTTACCGGGAGAAAACTCCGCCGAAGCGGCTTGGGATGGAGGTGCGGAAATTACATTTTTACTCATAGGGCTGAATATCAATCCGGATGTTCATTAATCAAACTCTCCTGCCAGATCTCTCACTTTGGATTTGATCGAATCTATCTTTTCATCGACACCGGCGGCCATTTCCTCAAGTAAATCACCGCCTGTTTTTCCAATCGAGGCCATTTTTTTCATCAACTGATACATTCCAGATTTTTTTATTTCAGCCATTTCTTCATCAATCCGCTGTAAGCGCTTTTTTATCTGCGCAACTTGCCGGACGGCTCGAACCAGCTGTGTTCCCAGGGTTTCTTTTTTTTCCGATTGATGTCCCGCTTCCCAATCCAGAAGTACGGCATGAATCGCGTCTTCATCCAGTCGATCATAAGCCTGGTTCAATCGGGCCATCAGTTCGTGCCGACGAATTTTTTCTTTCTCGTCCGAGGTTAAATCAGGGTGGATTTTCTTGGCGACGTCGCGGAACAGTTTTTTTAGGTTTTCAGTGGGTTTGAATTCTTCTTCCAGGGGCGAGTCCGATTCAAGATCATCGGTTTCATCAGCGGAGCTTTGGGCCCGTTCTCTGGCAGACTGCGCTCCAGAGCGAAATTCATCCGAACGCGGGTAGAGTCGGGAAGCCAGCTCCAGAATTTGCGCTTTCACCTCGTCGAGTTCGGTATACTTGGCGCCCACTACCACCTGGTAGCGCCGTTCAAAAAGGTGAAGCTCACCCTTGAGGGTGGAAAGCCCCAGCTCTTTTTCAGCCAGATCCTGCTCCAATTGAGCCAGGTCCCGCCTCTTGAGCTTGAGCTCCTCCTCTTCCGGTGAAATTACGGGAGTGACAGCTGATAAAGTTTCTTTTAAAATCGTTTTTTGCTCCATTCAAAGGAATGAACAATTCCAGATAAACCTTATAGAATCAGCGGCATTATAGCATTCCCACCATTTAGAACGAAAGGTATTTTCTATCTTAAAATGGAGAATAAAAATAAATTGAAACCCATTCAAAACTACATTCCCGAAGACTCCAATTTTTTAACCACCGACACACGAAAAAATCGCTGGGCCGTCCCGTACAATCATGAGTGCTTGAACGCCCGGATTGATAACCTGTTAGGTCGGCAAAAAGACGCGATCGCCGGTAAAAAAATATTGGATGTCGGGTCCCACATGGGAACATTCGCCTACGCGGCGCACCGGATGGGAGCCCATTATATCCAGGGAATCGATGTGGAAAATAAAATGGTCGAAAAATGCATGAATTTGTTTCAGGGCGAAAATATCCCAAAAAGCGCCTGCCAGTTTGAGGTCGGAGACGTGTTCGATTTCCTCGAATCCACCCCCGCAAACAGTTTTGACACGGTGTTCTGTTTTGGGATGCTCTATTACACGTCAGAGCCTTTGCGCTTGCTCAAACTCATGCGCCGTGTCGCCAGGGAAACTGTCCTGCTCGATACCTTCACCGCCGGGTACGCCGCCGTCCAGGGAAAAGACGCCGCCAGTGTTTATCCAGGCATCAAGGATGAAACGCTCGACTTGCCCCTGATGATCGTCTCTTTGACCCAGCCGGAAAAAAAGGATTACCGCCTGCCGGAATCCTTCGACTATCGCGGCAAGGACCTGAGCATGATAACTTTGCCCAGCCGGGCGCTTCTGGAAATCTGGTTTCAGCAACTGAACGTTCAATACGCTCTTCTGGATTGGTCTGAATACTGTGTCCGCTCCTGCTCATTCCACGATCTGTTCACCCCAGAGCAGAAACAGAATTCGCATTGGTCGGATATCTACTCCAGCGGCATCCGCGTCTCCTACCGGTTATCCACAAGTAACGAGCTATGAGTTTATGGTTTAGGGCCTCGCGTAGCGTCAGGCCCGATCTTCCTCCCCACGTAGTGGGGTTTCCTGATACGCGTGGTTCGTTTCCAGCGCTATTCGGTTGTGCAAATAAACGTAGATCCATCGTTTTCCCGCTTCCTTGACCAGAAAGAAGGCAAAATCTTTGAACAGAAAACCGGGATGTTTTTTCTGGAAGGTCTGATACAGCAACCGGGAAACTTTCAGGAACCGGCCCACAGGATATTTTTTCAGCCACCCCCCAAACTCGCTTTCGCGGACAAAATCCACTGCGTCTTTTGCCAACAAGAGATGCGAGACACGGACTCCTAAGAGTTTCTTTAAAACCGGTTGATCGCGTATCGAAGCCACTTCATCGGAAAGGCGGGAGACCGCCATCATCAAGGGGTACAGCTTGACTTCATAAAGCGGCTCCTCCGCTTGCGGGAAATGATAGCCGGCAATATCCTGCACCAGACAAGAATAAATTTCCTTCGCCTGCTCCCACTCCAGGGAACTCATTTGGAACATCAGACCCTTTCTCGATCGGTCTGCTATTTCACGGACCCCTGCGGGAAGCTCCGTTGGGGGTTCCTGCTCGGGAATGGAGCCCAGTTGATCCAGCAGGTCATCCGCCCGCAACTCAGGCTCTTCAGAACGTTCCGAATAGACCCCGATCACCAGTTCCCCGATGGTCAGATACCAGCGAATCAGTAAAATTTTAAGGACAATGTCGTGCAGGATATAACCCAGCATCTTGAACGTCCAAAAAGTAAGGTCCATACAGCGGAGTAAAAAATAGAGCCATTTGAACAGGCCTTTATAACGGGAAAATACCTGCCCGACAGGGGATTTCTGCCATTGCTCTTTTTTCTTCCAGGCGCGGGACAAATAATGAACCTGGCGCAAACGGAACTGGGTAAAGTTGCGGACGCCCTTCAGCTCACTGAAGACCACAATTCTGTTTTTCAGTTCCAGAAAGGCTTCCAAAAGTTTACCCAGACGCGCTTCCATGAGCGGAGCGTCTGATTGGGGATGATAAATGGATGCGATTGCCTCCGCTAAATATAGGGTTTTCCCGGCGATCTCTAAATCCGGCTCCTTAAGAATCCATTGGCCGCGCAAGATCTGGCAATGTTCTATCACCGTTTGCAGAGCCTTTTTGCGGAGCGGGTCTTTCGTGCCCTGCGTCTGTTCTTCAAGATCCTTCAACCGGGAAAAATTCAGCCAGCCGATTTTGATCAATCCAAAACCTTTGAACGTAACAAACGCCGTCCCTGCGGTCAGGCCCAGGGTAATAATCACTAGAATTAATTGCAGAAAATCTGGCATGAGTTTTTATAGCGAATTGTCAGAAAAATTCCAGTTATTATGGTGACTGCTGCACGGCAATGTTATATTATTGAGTTAGTTAGGTTTCTTTCCACGATCTTATGCCCCAGAGCCCTTTGCCGTGCGATTTCTAAAAATAATTTTTCTTATGCTTCTACCGCTGGTGTTTTCGAGTTGCGCCGAAAAGGAAACCGATGACTATGTCAAGGCGGGAATAGAATACACCAACCAGCAAAAATATGACGAAGCGGTGCAATCCTTTTTGAAAGCCATTCAAAAAAATCCGAAAAACCCGGAAGGCTATTACGGGTTGGGTGGAATTTATAACTTCAAGGAAATGCACCACGATGCCGAGCAGGCCTTCAAGGTAGCGATTCAGCTCGATCCCACGCATCACAATGCCCATTACAGCCTGGGTTATACTTATGAACAATTGGGCATGAAGGAAGAATCTGAAATAGAATATCAACGGTACCGGGAACTGAAAAAGAAGTTTGATTCCCTGGTCGAAAAGGATTTGCAAACACGTTGAGACTCCTCTTAATTATTGGTCTGGCATTTTTGCTGAATATAGGCTGCGCTTCCAACCCGCCCCCTCTCGGAGCGGGATTTAGCAAACGCCTATCCGCCGAGAAGAAGAAAACGCAGGTCCGTTCCCAAAAGCGGAACACCCTCTCGCTCGCATCCCGCCAGGCACCCAGTAAAAACCCCAGGGGGCAAGTGACATTGGCGGCCCAACAAAATTATTCGCGCAAAAGCGGATATCCACCTCCTGTCTCTGGTAATAAAATCGTCCTGCCGACCATCTCCAGTGCCAAAGACCGGGCCCTCATGGTCCTTATCAGTTCCGGCGCCAACAGGATGAGCCTTCTGGATCTTCCACGGGGAACGCTTCGATCGGACGAAACCGCTTCCGGGTCAATCAATCCTCCGGCATTTTATATGGATCAACTGGAAATCAGCGTCGGCCAATATAAAAATTTTGACAGCAAGTATGACGAAACCCCGTTCACCGAAGGCAGGAGTTGTCCCAACTGCCCGGCGATGGGCATCGACTGGGTCAGCGCCCATCAATACTGCCTGTGGGCGGGAAAACGTTTGCCCACGGAAGCGGAATGGGTGGCCGCGGCCTCAGGCGAGTCCGGCAATCTCTGGCCCTGGGGCAATCAATTTTCCAACGAAAAGGCCAACCTTTTGGGAAACGAAGACGGTTCTTTTCTGGCCGCGCCGGTCGGGTCTTACCCACAAGGGGCCAGTCCTTATGGTCTTTTGGACATGACAGGAAATGTCTGGGAATGGGTCAGCACACCTTACTCACCTTCCAGCCAGGAGCCAGAAACCCAAACCCTGCGCATCGTCAAAGGGGGAGGATGGGCAAGCGATAAAAAAATGGCGCAAATTTCTTTCAGGAACGTTGTCTACCCCGCCATGAAAAATCCCACCATCGGTTTCCGCTGCGCAAAATCTATTTAAGGGCATCTCTAAAAATTAGTTTTTACAGAAAATAGAATCGTGTGCAAAAGTTTCTTAAATCAGTGGCACGGGCTTTCCAGCCCGTGCGGACAGGCTGGAAAGCCTGTCCTACTAAAACAAAAGACGCTTCTTTGAATTGGCGATTCGGCGTCGTTGTCAATTTTTAGAGATGCCCTAATGTCAAAAAGCTGCTGAAAATGGAAAACACAGTCAGCAAGTTAAGCTTTTGTTTTTAAGTAGCACAGGCAAGAATGCCTGTGCCACCACCTTAGCGTAGTGAGCGCCAAAGTAGCATGTCTATCGTGAGCAAAGTCGCTCCAGCCCGAAGGCTGGTGCGGGAGGAGGGACTCGAACCCCCACGCCGTGAAGCACGAGATCCTAAATCTCGCATGTCTACCAATTTCATCACTCCCGCTCTAAACGCTTTTATTATATGGACTTTCTAGATATCTGGGTCAGGATTATTTCCTAGTGAAATCATTATAATGTTATTTATTCATTATTTCTCCGAAAATTTTTATTTTCGGCTTTTGAAGGGCAAAATCGAGTTTGGCGGGTAATAACCTTTGGCCACCACGGAGTTGGGGAGAATCCAGTTGTCTTTGCCCACCAGAGCCCCAGGGCAAAGAACGGCGTTGCACCCCAGTTCGGAATTGTCCCCGACGATGGAGCCAAATTTGTTGAGGCCTGTAGCAATGGCTTTACCATCGATGAGAGCGGGAATTTCGGGGAAAATTTGTTCTTCCCGGTCTTTATCCGCCCCGGTGCGGAATTGCAAATTGGCCAATTGCGACCCGGCGCCCATGTTCACATGCCGGCCTAGAATGCTGTCGCCGATATAATTGAAATGCCCCGCCTCGCTATGGTTCATGATGATGCTGTTCTTGACTTCGGTGGCGTGCCCGATCACGCAGTGGTTGCCAATGATGGCGTTGCCGCGAATGTAGGCGCCCTGCCGGATTTCGCAGTTTTCGCCGATGATCATGGGACCTTTGAGAATCGCCGAGGGTTCAAGGACGGTTCCCCGACCAATCCAGATTCCTAAATTTTCCAGCAGGATGGGAGCTTTTATTTCCAGCCATTGATTCACGAACAGGCTCTTACCGATTTTGCCATTGCCGTGGTCGGTAGGTGCGGAAATCGTAGTCCCCTCCAGGGAATTCAACCGCTGGGCGCTCTCCGACTTTTCCCGGATCAGACGGGCTATCGATTCCTCCAGGGTTTTCAAAGGTTCCCACACCCATTCGCTGTCCGCAAAAATCTCTGCATGGGCGAAGTCTTTTAAATGGTCAAAAAAATTTTCAATTGCGATCATGGGGTCTTGTTTATGAATTTTTCAGGCGATTTGATTCGAGGCAATATACCATTTTCCTCTTGCTGTTAAACGATAACCTTTTGCGGTCAATTCGATCAGCTTCTGTTTTCCCATTTCAGCTATTATCCGGGTTCGGGACTGCTTTTCGAGGACCAACTCATCTTCCTGCATCGGTTGTATGGCCACCTGGCTCAATACATCCAACTCCAGTTTGTAAAAATGGTCGCCCGTGTCCTTGAGCGTTCCTAAAAGCAGACGAATGGCGCTTTCGCCGATTTTTTTCAGCAGGCGGGCTTCTTTTTGATCTCCCCTGAGGTTGATGCTGATCTTGTTTTCGGTTCCTGAATTGCGCACGAATATTCCAGCGGTTGCATTTTTGCTGGAACCGGGTTTCAGGGAAATATACAACATGTCAGGGTCTTCAGGGAATTCCACAATGCCGCCTCTAAAGCCTGCAGTTTTTGCATCGGCCAGAAGGGATTTTTTGATCTGCTTCCAGATGGCGGAATCTTTATGGAACATTTCTTGTTGCACATAATAAACGTAAAGCGTTTCCTTGAAACCGGGTTTGAACGGTTTGTGGATGCCGGAGAAATATGCGCGAGGCGTTTTTCCCACAAAAAGATATTCCGTAGCGGCAAAGGTGTTGAGAGCACTTTTGAGCCCGTTGCCAAAAAACACCGGCATGGATTTTCCGGATTCCAGATTGAGCCTGCCTGAGGTGATGTTGTGGCCGGTTTCCTCGCTTCCCACGGCAAAGGCTAGAAGGCGCGAATAATCGACGGATTTTACCGATGGATTTTTTTTCTCCAGAGCGTCAATCGTTGCTTCCAGTTTCTGAAACGCATCGACATTGAGGGTGGCCGATTTGCGCACAGTATCCCATTTTTTTTGCAGGCTTGCGGGAAGAGCGCATCCCGAGGTTTTCTTCAGCGCTTTAAATCGTGCTTCCACGAGCAGGAGCGCGGTTTGCAGGAGTATCCACTTATCTCCAACAGCAGTCAGTTTGGGCTTGAGCCCCAGTTTTTTTACCGCAACCGCCGCGTTGAGATCGCTTTCAACGGTATTGATATACAGTGTGTTTTTGTAGCGCCTGGGATCATTTTTTATCAGGTACATGGCCTGCAGGAATGCCGTTTCATCGCCGCTCATTACCAGCAATTCATCCTTAAAGGGGTTGTATTCCAGCCGGTAAAACCGATCGCCGTCGGCATCGAACACAGCTCCCGCGACTCGTTTAGTTCCTTCCAGAATCTTTGGTTTGAGTTTCCGGCCCAGTTCAAAAAGTTTTAACACGGCTTTGTGCTTGCGAAAATGTCCCGACTGTTTATCGATCATTGACGATGAAATATGTGAGTGTCCCTCAAGGTCCGCCACTCCGCTCCAAAGATTGACATCGCCGTCCAGTGTGGCATTGACCTCAATCACTTGGCCAAACCCTGCCTTGCGAAAAACCTCCGCCCCGATTTGGGAGAGCGATCCCTTGGCCGGATCGACCACAAGAACGATGTTGGTGAAGGCAATGGGTTTTCCCGGTTGCGGCTCGGACCAGGAGTTTTCAGGGAGCAGGGAGAACGTTGCGAATAAATTCAGCGCTTCATTGCGGCAGTCCTGTTCAGTTCCTTTCAGGGGTGCTTTCTTTAAAGCCGGGTAGTCGATCGAAAGGATGGCGCGGGTGAGTTCGATATCGTTATCTGGAAGCAGCTTCATGCCACGATAGGCGCAAAACGTTTTGATCCCGTTTTGGTCTTTCGGGTTGTGGGAGGCGGTGACCATGAAGCCTCCCTGGGCTTCTTTGTAAAGCATGTATTTGGGCACCAGAGGCGTGGGGACGATGCCTATTGTCAAGGCGTTCGCATTGGCCTTTCTTATTCCCTCAATCACAGCCCCGGTAAAGTTTCCCTTTACATCCCGGGGGTCCCAGCCGACCACGAATCCGTCGCCGGGTTTGGCTTCACCCTTTTTGATTAAGTTATCCACATAAGCAAAGGCATATAGTTCCATGAATTCTTCAGTGATGAACCCGCGTTCAAGAAAGACCTGTTGCGGGGTCAATCCTGAGAACTCTTTTGATGAAGCCCGCCGGACTTCCCGGCGGATGCCGTCCGTTCCCTGGAGCCTGAGCGGAAGTGGTTTCAAAGGTTGTGGCTTTTTATTCATGGGGTGTTGTCCTGATTTCCAAGGAGGAGACGCTGAACGATGAAAAAGATAAAACCCGTTTTCCTGTTGAGAGTCGGGGTGCAAGTTGTAGCGTGCGAAATCGTAGCATACAGGTTTGATTTTGTAAATTTACTGTTCCGGTTTTTGACCTGATGAAACGAGTCTTGTTGTTTTTTCAGTCTAGGTTTATGTGGATTTTGAAATCATTGGCAGTTACACTTTGCCCATGTTTTTCTGTGTCGTTTGCTAACTGGAAACTTTAGAGGAAACAAGATTATGGCTTATAAGGCCGTGGTAAAAAAAGAAAAAATCGATGCAATCATCCGAACAACCAACGAGAAAATTGAAGGAACTATTTTTATATTGCCGCAAAATCGGTTGCTGGACATGTTGAATCATGACAGCGGGCCTTTCATTCCGGTCACCGCCGCCAAAGTTTATCATGTCAACACGGGAGAACTTATGTTTGAAGCTGAGTTTCTGGCGATCAACAAAACCAGTGTGGTTTTAATTGCCGATAATGTGAAAAAGGCAGGCGATTGATTTTCTCCTCACCCTGCTTTATCTGCGCGTCGGCAAAGACATGCGCAACCGGCTGGATTGCGCGGTTGCGATATCAAAGACGAAAGTCTCGTGTCTATATCACGGTTAATTAAGAAACCGGATTCCCACCTTTTTCAGCCACAAACTTTCGTCGAAATTTCGCTCAAGATGTTTTTGAAACAGAACTTCATTTTCGGTCAAACTTTTTCCGTCGATTTTCTGTGAAGAACCCTTGGCAGGTTGCTTTTTCTGTTCGGCTTTTGCTGAACCCGTTTCTGGAGACGCGTCATCCTTGTCCTCCCTCGAAGGAATCGCATCGTCTTTTTCATCTTTCTTTTTAATCAATTCGATCAAAGCCTTGACGTCCAGCACGAGGTTGTAATCCTCAATATGGTCCAGCAGTTCTAAATCCTTTAGGATTTTAATGCAGGACTTCACCTCCACCGAGTTGATTATGGCGCGGTTGATTTCAACCCACAAGAACTCGACCAGTTTTCTTTTAGATTCCTCTTCGTTGGCCATGATACCCCTCTCTGAAAATTGAAAATTTTGAATCTCTGGGGATGCTCTCCAAAAGATTCCCATAAGTTATTCAAGGAGTATAGGAGGCGGGTATCACGTGCCCGTTAAGTTGAAGTTACAGGTCTGTCAACAAAATAGAGGAGATGTCAGGGGGGTCTTAGTGGAACTGTTTTTTCAAAATATCCACGGGGCTTTCGTATCCATCACAGGCAATGACCGCATCAGAAGAGCCGTAAACTGCCTTTGATCGGTGTCAATTTCTTTTGCCAGGACGGTTTTTGCACCACAGACCGTGATTTCTTTGGAGCAGAAATCGCACATATTCAGGGTTTTTAAATTTTCCATGGATGGGACTCCCTTCAGGTGACAGGAATATTGTTTAAGTCATTGATTATTATAGCAGAAATGAATTTTATGCATAAGGTGTTACTGATTAATTTTCATAAAATGTAATTCTAATAGGATTAAGACAATTTCTTCCTCATCTTGTTGGAACAATTTTCCTCACTTCTGAAAGTTTCTCGCCAACGGGTCGGGAAGTGGTTCATAAAGCCTTTAAAAATAGTAAGTTTACCTGTGCCAGGCTGTGTGCTTATTTGGCACGGACCTTGCTCCAACATGCTGGAAAACCGTTGGTAACGCTTTTTTATTGAATGGTTTAGTCACTCAAGAGTATATCCCGCTATTCCGATAGGTAAATGATCGGAAAGAAACCCAGCGTTTCATCCATCCGGAATCAGGTGAATTGCAGATTCACACAATATGTTACAAAAGCCCCGGAAATGCAGAGGTTATGTCTTGTCTATTGAGAGTATTGCCGCAAATTTTCTTTGGCGAACAGGGCAGACAATGCGTTTGGCAATGAATAATCGGGTCCGATAAGAAATTGAAAAGTGATTGAAAGAAAAAAAGAGGCCGAGTGAGATTTTTGAAAATTAATTTTGTGGTTCTTCTCGCCGTGGTCGGGATTTTTTTGTCTGCAATGGACGCGAACGCCCAGATCAGTCCCGAAGGACGGGATCGGGTGTTCAAACAGGCGGCCCCGGACCGGTTCATAAAAAGTCAGGAAAAACAGGAGCAACCTCAGTCCACGGTGATACAGGTGGAACCCGATACACTGGCCCCGCTTTTCCCAAAGGAACTGGAAAAGGTCAAATTTGAATTGAAACATTTGCAGATTCGGGGTTCTACCGTATACAAGAATCGCCAGTTTTTGCCTCTGTATCGCCAGTTTTTGGGAAAGCAGACCACACTTGCGCATATCTACCGCATTGCAGATGCGATCACCAAGAAGTATCGCAATGACGGCTATATTTTGAGCAAGGCGATTGTGCCGGCGCAGAAGATAGATGACGGCATTGTGCGGGTGGATATCATGGAGGGGAGCATCGATAACGTGTGGGTGCAGGGCCAGGTGAAGGGCCCGAAATCACTGTTGAACGCCTACCGCAAACGCCTGTTGAACTCGCGTCCTCTGCACGCCAAAGACCTGGAACGCTATTTGTTGTTGATCGATGATTTGCCGGGAGTCTCGGTAAAATCCGTTTTAACACCCTCTAAAGACAAGCCGGGAACATCCGATCTCACCCTCATCGTTGAAAACAAGCCGGTGGATGTCCATGCCGGTGTGGATAACCGCGGCACAAAATTCAACGGTCCCTTTCAATTGTTTGCGGGCGCATCTGAAAATTCTCTCATGGGAGGGTACGAACGCCTTGGGGTTCAGGGTGTGACGACTAGCGATCCGGGTGAGTTATTTTATATCAATGGGTTTTACGAAGTTCCCGTGACCAACGAGGGAACCATGTTCAATCTGTCCGGCTCTTTCAGCAACTCCCAGCCCGGTTCGAGTCTGGAAGTTTTCGATGTCGAAGGCGAGACCTTTACCTTTTCAACAGGGTTGACGCATCCCTTCATTCGTTCGCGTGGCGAGAATTTACGGGGTCACTTCAGCTACACCCATAGGAATACCAAAACAGATATTTTAGGCACTTTGGATTCTGAGGACCGTCTGCGAGTTGTCCAACTGGGAGCGGTCTACGATTACGCCGATCGATTTCGCGGCGTGAATCTGTTCAGTTTCGATATCAGCCAGGGGTTGAATCTACTGGATGCCACTGAACCCGGTTCTCTCAACCTGTCTCGTCCGCAGGGAAAAAGCGATTTCACCAAAATTACCGGAAAAATTCAACGTCTGCAGCAATTAGCTCCGGCATGGATGCTGTTATTTTCCGCCACAGGGCAATATGCCTTTGAAAAACTTCTGGCCTCAGAAGAATTCGGCGTCGGTGGTCCCGGTTTTGGCAGGGCGTTCGATCCTTCAGAAATCACCGGGGATCAAGGAGTGGCCTTCAAGCTGGAACTGCAACGGGCGTTCCAGTTGAAAATGAAATTTCTGCGCAATCTGCAAGCGTACGCTTTCATTGACCATGGGGCCGTCTGGAGTCGGATTCCAACGTCTACTGGGGCACGGCAACAGGATCTGACCTCCACAGGGATCGGCACGCGGTTCAACTTAAACGAATATCTTTCGGGTTATCTGGAGGTCGCCAAGCCCCTGGGCCGTGAAGTGGCCTCGGAGGGGAACAAGGACCCCCGTGTATTTTTCAGTCTGTCGGCAAGGTATTGAGTTAATTATATGAATACTTTTAAAAACAGCCAGCTGATCTTTCCGGACCTTTTCAAACCGTCTGGAAAAACCAGCCCCAGGCCTCCCCCCCGGCGTTCCCGTCTGGTGTTCGGGACGCCACGCAAGCCCGGCAACGTGCTGATCTTCCTGGTCTCGTTCATGACATATTTGCTGGGAATTTTTCCTTCGATGCTCTATGCCCTGCCCTCAGACCCCACGGTTCAGGCGGGGTCAGCTGCTATCAATCAACCTTCTCCAGATACGCTGGTCATTCAGCAGTCAACGGATAAAGCCATCATCGACTGGCGCACGTTCGGAATAGGTGCTAACGAACAGGTCGAGTTTCAACTGCCCTCGTCCAGCGGAGTGACCCTGAACCGGGTGACTGGCAGTGAGCGGTCAGATATTTTCGGCAGTCTGACCTCAAACGGCAATCTCATGCTGATCAACCCGAACGGCATTTTGTTCGGCGCCGGGTCGAGAATCGACGTGCACGGGCTGGTGGCCACGACCAGTAACATCACCAACGAAAATTTCATGGCCGGCAATTAAAATTTCAATATTCCATCGGACCGGGGCGGCATTATCGTCAACCGGGGCCGGATCACCGCCTCCCAGGGTGGGTTGGTGGCACTGGTGGCCCCTGGCGTGCTCAACGAAGGCGTTATCGAAGCGCGTCTTGGAAGAGTGAGCCTGGCTTCTGGAAATACTTTCACCCTGGATTTGTACGGCGATCAACTGATCAACCTGGGGCTGAACAGCCAGATCACTCAGCAGGTTACTGGTTTAGACGGGGAAGTTTTATCTTCTTTAGTTTCCAACAGCGGCGCGATTTATGCCGATGGCGGCAGGGTGCGGTTGGATGTCAATGCCGCCCGCGATGTGGTCGATCAGGTGATCAACATGTCGGGAATCATCCAGGCCCGAACCATAGAGGACCAAAATGGCACCATCATTCTTAGGGGCGGGGATGAGGGGGCGGTCGATGTTTCAGGAACGCTGGACGCATCTGGCAGGAATGAAGGGGAAACCGGCGGTACGATTCATATGTTTGGTGAGAGTATTGGGTTATTTGGCAGCGCACTTTTGGATGCTTCTGGATACAGCGGCGGCGGTACGGTGTTGGTGGGCGGCGATTATCAAGGGCAGGGCAATTCCCCCACCGCATCGGAAGTATTTGTCGATCGCGGGGTTTCTATATTTAACGATGCGCTCTGGTCAGGGGATGGGGGGCGCAGTATCTTCTGGGCGGATCGGCGCATGCGCTTTTTCGGCTCGGTCTATGCGCGCGGCGGTAGACAACGGGGCAACGGCGGCTTTATCGAGGTATCGGGAAAAGAGGAATTATTTTTCGACGGCTGGGCGGACACCTCGGCGGCAAATGGCTTGATGGGAACCCTGCTCCTTGACCCGACCGATATAACCATCAAAAACGGTTCGGGGGGAGCGAGTGGGGCGATCACAACATCTATCGTATTTGAAGAAACTTTAGAAGCGCTCTCCGGCAACACCAATATCGAATTGCTGGCCGATAACTCCATCACGATGAACAACCTGTCGGACAACGTTCTCAATCTGAACATCAGTGGTTCCCTCACCATGACAGCGGGTATTGGAGGAATCACCTTTCTCGACACCAACGATAAAATTCGATCCAACCGGGCCATCAATTTGACCGCGACCGGAGGCAACCTGACTCTTGGGTCGTTGGAATCCAGCGAGGGAAGTATCACCCTCAAGGGCCAGGACCTGATTCTCAATGGCACTCTGAGCAGTGTCAATGGCACAACCACAGTACTCTCCTCCACAGGCGGCACCATTGGTCTTGGGGCCACGGGTGGCACGTTCTCAATCAGTGGCACGGAACTGCAAGCCATCACGGCGAAGAATCTGGTCATCGGTGACGGTACGAACGGCAATATCACCGTGGACGGCATCACAGCGGCCAACAGCAATAACATTGCCGAAGCGGTGACGTTGAATGGAACGAAGGCAGGATCTTCGGTGACGTTCGCCAACAGCGGTTCGTCATTTAAAACTCTGAATGTGAACGCGGCAAGTGGGATCACTCTAAACGCTGATTTAAGCGCATCGGGCAATGCGAGCTTGAGTGCGGGAACGGGAATCACTCTGGCTAATGGCATCAGTGTTTCGTCCGGTGGAACGCTGAGTCTGGCGACGACCTCGGGTATTATCAATGCTCTGGGTATGGTGACGGTCAGTTCCGCCAGCGGCATCACGGTAAACAGCGATTTCACCTCCGCCGGAGCGGCGACGTTCGATGCGGATTCCAATGACGACGGCACGGGCAGTTTCACGGTGGCGACCGGCAAGAAGGTAGCGACGGGCAATAATTCTTTATCCATCACCGGCGGCGATATCGTCCTTACCGGGTCGCTAAACAGCGGCACGGGCACGACCACACTGCTGGCTTCAAAAGCCGGAACCACGATTGGGTTGGGAGCCGGGACAGGTACGTTTTCTATCAGCGATGCTGAACTTGGCAGGATCACAGCAGGTAATCTGGTAGTCGGCGATGCGACCAATGGTGATATCACCGTGGACAACGTCACGCCGGCCAACAGCAACAACATCGCCGGGACAACAACCCTGAACGCGACGAAATCTTCGTCCAAAGTGACCTTTGCGAACAACGCCTCGACGTTTAATGCGCTGACGGTGAACGCCGGAAACGGCATTGCCGCCAATGCGACGGTGACGGCGGACACGGGCAACATGGTGTTGAATGGAGGAACAGGCGGCATCACCGGGACAGGAGCAACGACTCTGACCGCAACTGCTGGCGGTCTAACTTTAAACAGCAGTCTGAACTCCACAGGTAGTGCGAGTTTGACTGCGGGAACGGGAATCACGCTGGCCAATGGCGTCAATATTTCTTCCGGCGGCATACTGAGTCTGGCAACGACCTTGGGCGACATCACCGCCCAGGGCGCGGTGGCGGTGAGTTCCGAGACCGGCATCAGCTTGAACAATAATTTTACCTCCGCCGGAGCGGCAACCTTTGATGCGGATTCCAATGACGATGGAACAGGAGATTTCACAGTCGCTACTGGCAAGACCGTTTCGACGGGTAACAATTCGTTGTCCATCACCGGCGGCGATATCGTTCTTACCGGGTCACTCGACAGCGGCACAGGCACGACGACCTTGCTTGCCTCCAACGGCGGTACGATTGGGTTGGGGGCCGGGGCAGGTGCGTTCTCCATCGACGACGGTGAGCTTGGCAGGATCACGGCGGGGAACCTAACTGTCGGTGACAACACCAACGGCAGTATCACCGTGGACGGAGTTACCGCCACCAACATCACTGGAACGACGACGTTGAACGCGACCAAGACCGGTTCCAAAGCCACCTTCAATAACAATTCTACGTTTAATGCATTAACGGTTAATGCGGATGACGATGTGACCGTTTCTGGAAATCTTTCAACGGGCAACAACGCTCTATCAATAAAAGGTAAGGACATGATTCTTACCGGGTCACTCGACAGCGGCACAGGTACGACGACCTTGCTTGCCTCCAACGACGGCACCATTGGGCTGGGAGCCACCGCCGGAGGGTTGACTGTTGATGGAGGAGAATTGCAGAAAATCACAGCCGGCAATCTGGTGGTCGGCGACGCGACCAATGGCGATATAACAGTAGATGGCATCACGGCGTTGAACAGCGCCAAAATCACCGGCACCACGATGCTCAACGCAACGAAATCCACGTCTAACGTGACGTTTGCAAATGCATCCACCTTCGGAGGGCCGGTGAGTTTGAATGCCGGTGCCAACGCAACGGTGGTGACCAATGACGCGCTAACTCTGGCAAGCTCCACAATTGGCGGCACGTTGACGGTCAATGTGGCCGGGGGCAACGGGCTGATCGTCAGTGGAAATCAAACCGTTGGCGGACCGATTACCATGACGGCAGGCAATGACATCACGCTCACCGGCGGCCTCTTCACATCAAGCGCATCGGCATCGGCGGTCACGCTCAGTGCGGGAGGAGGAATTTTCGATGGTGATTTGACAGGAGACCTGGACATCGATGCGGCGAGTGGCGGACTCGTGGTTAACAGCGTCACCGGCTTTGGAGCGACCGCAAACGCTATCGAAACCAAAGTCGCATCGGTGGATATCAACAACACCGGATTGGGTGAAATCAATATCTTTGAAACCGACAGCCTGAACATTGTCAATATCAACCATTCGGGAACGGGAGACATCAACGTTTCCTTTCTTGGAGCCTTGACGGGGGAAACCAACGCCATTGCGGCCAACGGGACCAAGACGTTCACTAACCGGGATTCGGGAAGTTTGTTTCTGCCGGAATTTGGGAAAACCCTCTCGGAGGTTTCCACCGAGAGAACGGTGAACATCACCAATACTCTGAAGGACAATTATTTCTTTGGCAATCAACCCTCACCCACTAAGGGCAATACGGTGGCGCAAATGTTGTCCGGCCCCGAATCGGGACCGTTTGTGACCAATGTGTTCGATGAAAATTTTGCACTCATCAAGGTCGCCAAGGGGTCGCGTCGAGCGCATGCCGGTTTGCGAGGGTTTGCCAGTTTCTGGGGTCCGCTGGGAACATCCAATACCGAACAGGTCAAACGACCCTCCAGGGAATCGTTGCGAGAAGAGGCCAAGTTAAAGCAAGAGAGAAGTAAAAAAAGAAAGGCTGGGAAGAGGAAGGCCCGACCCCGGCTTAAAAATGCGCGGGTGAAATCTGTCGGCGATACGGCGGCGCTCCCAATAGTTCAAAAGCCAAGGCAAAAGCAGAAACGAGGCCAAAAACAAACCAGCAGCTGGTTGGGTTCTCAGTTCGGGAATTTTTTCAAATAAGGGTATCTAAGGAGGCGGCTTTTTTTTAGTAGGACAGGCGACCTGCCCTTAAAGGTTATACGGAAGTGCGGAATTTAATTCCGCCTTTCCAGCCTGTCCACACGGGCTGGAAAGCCCGTGCCACCGATAAATAACTAATTTTTAGAGATAACCATAAATCTTTTTTTCGTCAACAGGCCTGTATTTGCTTTGTCACTCCGGGTCCGATAAAGGACGCCCGGAAGTCAGTGTTGAGTCCGGCGTCATGCTGGTTGATGCCAGTGGTCCGCTGGTCTTTTTCGCCAGCTCACAATTTCCCTGATAGGACGCATCGATCACTGTAACTTTTCCGTCCGAATCTTTATACAACCCCGCGTAAGTCTCCTGGCGTTGCAACTCCGACTTTAAGTCCAGATATTCTGTTTTTACCGTGTCCCGACTCAGCAACGCCAGAGTGGTGTATTGCAAATCAAACTTCCCGGCTGTTTGTTCCAACGCTTTCAGCGGCTCAATGCCGTCGGCCATCAGGTCTTTGATTTCCTCTTCAATTTCCCGGTTGCGCTGCATGTGAGCGGCGTGCGGGAAGTCCGGTTGCGACAGGATCATGAAATCCAGATGCGGCCAGTAGTTGTTGACAAAATCATCGAAGCTGACTGGAACGTCACTGCTCAGATGAATGTCCCGCGCCTGACTGGGGTTTTCCTGCAATAGGGAGTTGTAGACGGTCACGATGTTATGCACCGCATCATAAAGAATCGCCATATGGTAGGCGTTGGGGATTTCCTCAGTGCGGAACGAATCCATGGCCTTGACCATCGTGACCAGGGCGAAATGCATGTCTTCCATTTTTAAAAATGATGACGCCCAGGGAAACCGGGCGCGATACCACAGTTGAGTATCGGCGGGGTATTCCTTGCGCGAAGAATCCGGCGGCGGTTGGCAGTCGTTATCGATGTAGGCCAGAATGTCGTCCAGCTCCTTGTAAGCCAGATCGATCCCGGCGCGGACGATGGTGTAGGGAAACAGCTTGCGCTGGTACTCCATATAAGCCTTGAGTTCAGGGTCCTGCGGCTCCCTGGAATGTTTATGATCTCTATTGGAAATGTCTTTGGCGAAAATCAGCATGAGTGGGTTTTAAATTTCAGGTTCAGGGAGATTGGGGGTTGATCTGCTCGGACATCAATTTCATGATGTTCATTTTTTCTTCGTCGCTCATGGCATCGACTTTTTTCTGGAGTTCTTCTTTTTGTTCCGGCGTCATATTTTCCATATAATTTCTGGCGGCGGTCATGAGATCGCCCTGGGCGCCCCCCGACAGGCCGGAAAGATCCATCGGGTTGTCTTCCACTGGTTTTTCAGTCTGGATGTGCAAGGTTTCGGGAGAGCGGAATTCGATGTGGTCGCCTGCAATTTTCCCGAAAATTTTTTCCTGTTCCAAATTCTTAAGAACCGTGGTCAGGGAAGCTTCATGGGTCTTGCAACTCTGATAGACCGGCTTGAACGGCAGTCGAACGATTTTCTCCGGAAAGCCGTTTTTGGTGATCGAATGTTTGATGCTGGCTTCTACGGTGTTTTCCATAATATTTTTAATGAGTCTGAAAAATTAATCCGGCCAATAAATCGGCAGGTGAATTCAAGAGAATGGATGTTTACCCCATTGTAGTATAATCTCGGCAGTCGTCCCAAATAAAACCATGAAATGGGGCTCTATATTTGAATCTTAAGGGTTTCAGAGCATCGAACTTCGTATTTTGGGTCCCGAACATTGCAAGCAAAAAAACCAAGCAAACAAAAAAAATCCGTCTCTTCAACTTCGCCGATCCTCCTCAGGGTGGCGACCGCGCAAATCAATGCCATTGTCGGGGATTTCAAGACCAACGCCGACAAGGTAAAGGCCGGGATCAAGCAGGCCCGCAAAATGGATGCTGATGTCGTCCTGTTTCCCGAGTTGATTCTGACCGGGTATCCGCCGGAAGACCTTCTGCACAAGGAAGGGTTTGTCCAGAAAAACCTCGCCACCCTGCAAAAGCTCATTCCTCACACTAAGGGCATCACCGCCGTCATTGGCTACGTCGAACCTGTCGGCGGCAAACTCTATAATGCCGCCGCCCTGATTTCCGACGGCAAACTGCTGGGCAGTTATCGCAAGACCCGTCTTCCTAATTATGGCGTCTTTGACGAGAAACGTTATTTTCACGAAGGCGAGGGGTTGGTGCGCTTCACGCAAAAAGGCGTGACGCTGGGGGTGACGGTGTGCGAGGACATCTGGTTCGCCGACGGGCCGGGAAAAAGGCTGTGCGGAGAAGGCAATGTCGATGTTCTGCTCAATATTTCATCGTCCCCCTACCACAAGGGCAAAGGCCAGTACCGGGAGGAAATGATCCGCTCCCGCGCTCGACAATATAAGTCGTTCGTCGTTTATGCGAATCTGGTGGGGGGGCAGGATGAGCTGGTTTTCGACGGCCAAAGCCTGGTGATCGGCCCATCGGGAAAATTGATCGCTCACGGAAATTCATTCGTGGAAGAGATGATGGTCGTTGACTTGGAAGTGCAACCCAAAAGTCGCACGAAAAAGGGCAACAAGGCGAAACCTGCGGGCATAAAAACTTACCGGGCGGCTCTCAAGGATAAGCCGGGCCATTGCAAAAAAACGTTGCCTGCGCGGGAGTTCAGGCGGCGGGAGGAAATAGAGGAAGTGTACGAGGCCCTGGTTCTCGGAACCCGCGATTACATAACGAAGAACGGATTCAAAAAAGTGGTCATCGGTTTGAGCGGCGGGGTGGATTCCGCCATGACTGCGGTGATTGCCAAAGACGCGCTGGGGGCGGAAAATGTCGTGGGGGTTTTGATGTCCTCACCCTACACATCCAAAGAGAGCGTGAACGATTCCCTGGAACTGGCGGCGAACCTGAATATCGAGACGCTAACGTTACCCATTGAAGCCGCGATGGAGGCTTATGAGCGTATTTTGGCGGATGTGTTTCAGGGCGCATCGGCGGATAGCACCGAGGAGAATATTCAGGCCCGGATTCGCGGAAATTTGTTGATGGCCCTGTCGAACAAGTTTGGCTGGCTGGTGCTGACCACGGGCAATAAAAGTGAAATCAGCGTCGGCTATTGCACCCTGTACGGAGATATGGCCGGGGGCTTTGCGATTTTAAAAGACGTGCCTAAAACCTGGGTTTATGAACTGGGGCGGTGGGTCAACAGGCGCGATCAAAAATTAGTGATTCCGGAAAATATTCTCATCCGCGAACCCACAGCCGAATTGCGCCCCGACCAGAAGGACACGGACTCTCTGCCGCCTTACCCTCTGCTGGACAAGGTATTGGCGCGTTATATTGAAGAGGATCGGTCCATGAAAGAATTGCTCGGGCTTGGGCTTTCATCCCAGGAGGTGCAACGGATCGTGAGGATGGTGGACATGAATGAATACAAACGCCGGCAGGGGCCTCCTGGCATCAAGATCACGCCCAAGGCTTTTGGCAAGGACCGGCGACTGCCGATCACCAATCATTTTAAAGGCTGAGAGAAGAGCCCGCCGACACGGGAGTTTTGTGATAAAATCATCCACAAAATCCACAAGTTAATTCATTGGCAGGGGGCATGTTATGAAAAAGAAAATAGGCGTGGTGTTGTCTGGGTGCGGTGTTTACGATGGCGCTGAAATTCATGAGGCGGTCATCACCCTTCTGGCGATTGACCGGGCGGGGGCGGAGGCTGTCTGCATGGCTCCCGATGTGGATCAGATGCATGTGATCAACCACCTGACCGGTGAAGAAATGCAAGGTGAAACGCGAAACGTGCTGGTGGAGGCGGCCCGCATTGTCCGCGGCAACATTGTGGACATCGCCACGGTGAAAGCGGACGATATCGATGCGTTGTTTTTCCCCGGCGGCTTTGGCGCCGCTAAAAACCTGTGCAATTTCGCTGTGAAAGGGGAAAACTGCGATGTGCACCCGGAAGTGATGCGCCTCGTTAAAGAATTTGCCCAAAAGCAAAAGCCGCAAGGGGTGGCCTGCATCGCTCCGGCCCTGTTCGCGAAAATTTACGAGGGAGAATCCCAGCATCCCACCCTCACCATCGGCAACGACCGTGACATCTCAGAAAAAATCGAGAAAATGGGCAGTCATCATCAGGATTGCGCGGTTCAGGATATTGTGGTGGATAAGGAAAACAAAATCGTATCGACTCCCGCTTATATGCTGGGGCAGAGCATTTCGGAGGTGGCCGAGGGCATCGAAAAAAGCGTTAAGGAACTGGTCAGGATGATATGACCTCCCCTAACCCCTCCCTTGCAAGGAAGGGAATAAATGCTAAAAAGAGGTTGGGAGGGGTGATTAAAACCACCGATGGCATAGATAAACTAATATGCATCTCAAAAAGAAACTTTTGTCAAAACTCCAAATCCATAGCACGTTAATATTGGGTCCAGCGTCACGCTGGGCTAATGGCCCACTCCACTAATTCCGTTAAGGAGTTATGGTAGATTATGTCGATTTTCCTCTTACCCGCGAGCGATCATGAGTGACCGAGAAAAAACTATCCTGGTAACCGGCGGCGCAGGGTTTATCGGCAGTAACTTCATCAACTACCTGCACAAGCATTATCCCGGTTATAAAATCCTTCTGCTGGATGCCTTGACCTACGCCGGTAATCTGGACAGCATTGCCGAAGGCATCAAAGGAAACGGCCATTTTCAGTTTTATCACGGCAACGTCACCCACCCGGATATCGTCAATTCCCTGGTCGCCAAAAGCGATATGGTCGTGCATTTCGCGGCGGAATCGCATGTGACCCGATCGATCTACGACAATTCCCTGTTTTTTGAGACCGATGTCATCGGCACACAAGTATTAGCAAATGCCATCGTCAATCATCCTGTGGAGTTGTTCGTTCACATTTCATCTTCGGAAGTTTACGGGACTTCGGTTGCCAGCCCGATGGATGAGGAGCATCCGCTCAACCCGATGAGCCCTTACGCGGCGGCCAAGGCGGGAGCCGACCGGCTGGTCTATTCTTATATGCAAACTTATAATATTCCGGCGGTCATCGTGCGCCCGTTCAACAACTACGGCCCGTGCCAGCATCTGGAAAAGGCGATCCCCAACTTTATTGTCAGCGCTCTCGAAGGACAGCCGTTGACCCTGCACGGATCGGGAGAAAGCACCCGTGACTGGATCTTTGTGGAAGATACCTGTGAGGCCTTGACCCGCATCCTGCATGCGGACAGGGAAAAGGTAATTGGAGAAACCATCAATCTGGGCACCGGCATCGATACGTCCATCAACGAGATCGCCAGAAAAATTCTGAATATTCTGGATGTTCCGGAGAGTCAGATTGAATACGTCACCGACCGCCCCGGACAGGTTTCCAGACATATTTCCAGTACGGATAAAGCCAAACGCCTGCTCGACTGGGAGACGAAAATATCTTTGGGTGAAGGGCTCAAGCGCACGGTTGATTTTTATACCGGCAACCGTAAATGGTGGAGCAAGTTTCTGTGGATGAAGGAACTCTGGGGCGCAAAATGATCGAACGCATTTTTGGTTATTGATCCTCGATGCGTTTGAGTATTCTGCAACCGTCCTATTTGCCGTGGCTGGGGTTTTTCGATCAGATGATCCGCGCCGACACGTTTGTTTTTTTAGACGATGTGCAGTTCACCCGGCGGGATTGGCGTAACCGTAATAAGATCCGCACGCGGGAGGGGTGGGCTTGGCTCACCGTTCCGGTTCTGCAAAAGAGCCAGTTCAAACAATCGCTGAAAGAAACCCGGATCGATAATTCCGTTCCCTGGCGACGCAAACACAAAGAAGCCATCCGCGCCAATTACGGTCAGGCACCTTTTTTCGATTTATATTTTCCCGCTCTGGAGTCGGTATATAATAAACAATGGGATTTTCTGCTGGATCTCTGCTTTGAAACTTTGCAGATCTTGCAGGCGGCGTTAAATATAAAGACGCTTATTATGAGGGCTTCGGAAATGGAAATGGAAGCCGTCAAGGGGGAAAAAATACTGGCCATCTGCCGGAAGTTGGATGCGACGCATTATTTGACCGGGGATGCGGCGATGAATTATCTTTCGGAAGAGGAATTCCGCCAAAACGGAATTACTCTGGAGACGCAGAACTATCAGCACCCGGTTTATAAGCAACGGTATCCCGGTTTTGTTCCCCATCTTTCGGTGATCGACCTGTTGTTCAATATGGGTGCGCAGAGCCAGGCGATTTTAACCGGAGTGAACCCCAATGACGGCGATTGCCAACCGGAGACGTCTTAAAAAGGGATTTCTAAAGTTTTAAAAAAAGTGGCTATGCTGGATTTTAAATTTCTTCAGAAAATAATCCCCAGGATTTATTCTTTCATTCCGTTTTATCTGCGGCCGGAATCGTCTTTTCCGCCCTTCCAGGCTTTTTTTGAAGTGACCTACCGGTGCAACCTGCGCTGTGACATGTGCCACTATCTCGGCATCATCGAAGATACTGAATCCAAAAAAAAATATAAAAACGAAATGTCTGCCGAAGAAGTGAAACAGGCGGTCGCCTCGCTTCCCAGACAAACCCTGGTCACTTTCACCGGCGGGGAGGCGTTCATGAAAACCGATTTCATGGATATTTTACGTTTCGCTTCCTCCGGGCACAAGGTGCACGCCATCACCAACGGGACGCTGCTCACCGAGCAGACGGTGGAACAACTGCTGGACATGCGGCTGAAGAGTTTGTGGGGCTCGGGATTTTTCTATCTCGGAGTTTCTCTGGAAGGGCATGAAGCCCTGCACGACCAAATCACCACGGTTGCCGGTTCTTTTCGAAAAACTACGGAAGGGCTGGAGCGGTTCATAAAAAGGCGCACGGAATTGAATAGCCGTTACCCTTTGGTACACCTGACCTGCGTCATCAACCGGTCCAACGTCATGGATCTGGTCCCGCTTTACGATTACGCCAACAGCCTGGGGGTGAATGTCTGCAATTTTGTTGTGGATAATCCAGCGACTTATTGGCACGCAAAAGATTACGATCAGGACCAGCATTTGCGGGTTTCGCCAAAACCGGTGGGTGAGATATCGCCGGTGGTTCTCAGAGAACAACTGGCAAAGTTGACGAGCCGGAGCCGTGATTACCGGACCAAACTCCGGTTTTCCCCGAACTACATCACCCCGGAGGAGATCGTCCGCTACTATTCCAATGAAAGTTCCTATAAAGATTACCGATGCTATATTCCCTGGTCCAAGGTCGCGGTGACCGCCTATGGCGATGTGTTCAGTTGTCCGCATGTCCGATTGGGCAATATCAGTGATGCGGGCGGGAACATTCCCTGGCATTCAAAAAAGGCGAAGGCCTTCCGCAGTCTTTTGAAAAAGGAAAAGATTTTCCCCGGTTGTCTCGGTTGCTGCCAGTCGGAATACATAGGGAGTGTGGGGCCGGAGATGATCCGGGTTCAATCGGGGGTCGAGACTTTTAAAAAGGTAGGCGGAAAAGATTTTGTGGCGCAGCCAAACTGCAATGGATAATAGTCAGCCTGTGGAACTATCTATTGTGATTCCTGTCTATAACGAAGCGCTGATTTTGCCGGAGTTGGTTTCTCGCCTGACAACCGTTTGTTCGGGGCTTGGAAAATCCTATGAAATTATTTTTGTCGATGACGGCAGTACCGACGGCTCGTTTGCGGCGCTTCGGGAATTAAAAAAACAGAATGACGCTCTCAGGTTGTTGAAATTCACACGCAACTTCGGTCAGCAGGCGGCGGTGCTTGCCGGGTTTCGTCTCTGTCGCGGCGACATCTTGGTGCAACTCGACTCGGATTTACAACACCCGCCGGAAGAGATCCCCAAACTACTCAATGCCTTCACCGCTGATGTGGATCTGGTGACCACGGTTCCTGAGAAACGGCGGGATGGGTTGTTCAGGGTCTTAGGGTCCCGATATTTGCATTGGTTTGGACAGCTTCTCTTTGGCGGCGCATTCAAGTTGAATCTCAGCTCTTTCCGCGCGATGCGCCGTAGCGTGATAGAAAAAGTGGAGGCCTGTCGCGACCAGTCCCGTTATATGGCGGTGCTGATGAGCTGGATGGGCCTGCCTTCGGTGGAAATCCAGGTGGAACATCATATTCGCCAAAAAGGGCAAACCAAATATTCCATTTTGAACTTGATTCAACTCACCTGGGATCTCATCACCGGCTATTCCAATTTTCCTCTGCGGGTGGTGACCTATATGGGGCTGTTCGGTGCGATGCTGGGTTTTGCGGTCATGATGTTTCTGCTTTACCAACGGATCGTTCAGGGAGTTTTGATTGAGGGGTTTGTCGTCCTCTCTGCGGTGTTCGCTTTTTTCGCAGGCGTGCAGCTTCTTTCCATCGGGTTTCTCGGGGAATACCTGGGGCGCGTGCATATGCAGATTCAAAACCGACCGGACTATATAGTTGAAAAGGTGATCGACTGATGGAAATAAAAAATCTGACCTCCCTGATCATCGAACCGACCAACACCTGCAACCTGCGGTGCACGTTTTGTTTTGTGACCGAAGGGATGAACCGTGACGAAGGGTTTATGAGTTTCGATCTTTTTAAAAAGGTGATCGACGATTCCCCCGACCTGGAACACCTGTGCATGCACAACTGGGGCGAACCGCTCCTGCACAAAGATATTTTCCGCATGTTCGATTACGCCCATCGAGCCGGGGTTCGGCACATCGTCATGAACACCAACGGGACGTTGCTGACAGACAAGATGATCGATAACATCGTGGACAGCCCGTTGAGCATCATTCGTTTTTCCATCGACGGGTCGGCGGAAACCTTCAAAAAAATTCGCGGCGTCAATCTGGATAAAATCGAAAAAAACATTCTCAGGCTCAAGGAGAGGAAAGAATCGCGAAGGCCGGAGTTGGGCATGGGCGTGGTCTTTACGGTGGAGGAGGATACCCAGCAGGATGTCGAGGAATATGTCGCCCATTGGGAAACCATCGTCGACCATGTGCGCCAGCAACCCAAGCTCATTCAAAGTCCGAGAAAGGACGTATGCCCGGAACCCTTCGGCAAGGATTATGGCAAGCTGGTGGTGCTCTGGGACGGGACGGTGATCCCCTGTTGTGTCGACTACAACGCAGAACTTGCTCTCGGCAATGCCTGGCAGGATCGCGTGACCGATTTATGGCGCGGACGTGCCATTGAACAGTTGCGTGAACAGCACCTTTCCGGAGAATTTCCCGATACCTGCAAAAACTGCAACGAATGTGAAACCGGCAAAACAACAAAACGATTTTTCTACGCCATTGCACCGGGCGCCGACGCTTGAATCAGGATAATTTTGTAATGACCGCAGATCTGGCAAAAAACCATGACTTGCAGGAAAAAGTCCTTGCCGAAAACCGCCGCGTCCATGCACTGGAAGGAGAGTCTTATCTCTCCCGCCACCCGGAACAGACCAATTTTTTTCAAACCGGAATCTTAAGAAAATCCATCCATCAGTTATGCGCTCGATTGGGCAATGAGGAATCTCGCATCCTCGATCTGGGTTGTGGTACGGGATACCTCTATCTCAAACTGCTGGCCGAAGGGTATCGCATGACGGGGGTCGACCTTTCCAAGGAAATGGTCGCAGGCTTGAAGGGGAAAATTCCTGTCGCATCGATGAGCCGGTCGTCCCTTTCCGTCATGGCGGTGGAGGAGTTTGTCGAAACCGATGTGGAAACCTACGACGCTGTCGTCATGTCCGCCCTCCTGCATCATCTTTACGATTACCAGTCACTGGTCCGCAAAGTTTGCAGGAAGTTGCCGCCGGGCGGATTGTTCTGGGTCTTTTTTGAGCCGCTCCAGCAGGAGATAACATCCCCATTCCGATATCTTTTGCATAAAAGAATCGCTCGTTTAGACGAGACGGCGTACCAGTTTGAAATGAAAGCCCGCAGGATTCCGCTGTTTGAAGAGGCTTATGATTTGTCCGATTACCAGCGCCGCTTTGGAGGCATCGACCCCAACGGGTTGATAGACGTGTTGCAATCCGAAGGCTTGCAAATCATTGATGTAGAAAAGTACTGCTCGCGTCGTTACGGATTGCCTGCATTTCTGGCCACCCACCTGCTGGGCACGCAAAATACCTTCAATTTGCTGGCCCAAAAGAGAAGCATCGCCGATTAAGGCCGCCACAGTTTGCGGGTTGATCGTTCCCCAAAAAGCATTCCACAATGTGATCTTGCTGTTCCCATCAAATGTGATATGATTTTTGATAATCCCTCATTCCAAAGAATTAAATGGGAACTCACATGCGCTTCCATCCATTCCGCCTGTTTCCATGGCAAAGAATTCGGTTTTTAATAATCGCAGTTCTTTTAATTTCTCTCGGTTGTGCCACCTCCCAGCCTCATTCCGTCGGGCCGTCGAGAAGTTCCCTGCATTTTGAAAATTCCCGCGCCGATAAACTGGTGATTTTTGTTCACGGCCTGGAGGGCGATTCTGTCAAAACCTGGACACGGACAAACGGAGAAGGGGAGTTTTATTGGCCTCAGGGCCTTTTTGAAGACTCCTCCTTAAAAGGAATGGATGTTTTGTCGTTTGGATATAAGAGTCACTGTGACGCTCCACTGGAGATTCCAAAAATTGCCAGGCAATTGCGGAAAACGGTGAACGAGTTGTTGGAAAAAAATCGTTATGAATCTATTTCATTTGTGGCGCACAGTCTGGGCGGCGGCGTGGTCCGGGAGTTTATATTGAGCGAGCACCATCATCTCGATCATATGACCCCCTTGAGAAATATCATCCTGCTCGCTACGCCGAATTCAGGGGGGAGGTTACTCAACTTTGTTTCCCATCATTGCCCGAATTCTGTGCGCGGTGACCCTCTGGGTTTGAGAAAATTTCTAGTTACATTGAATGACCGGTGGGAAAAGAGATTTGAGCCTAAAAGCATGGGCGAAACAGGAGACTACGCTTCGGGCTTCGAAATGGTACCAATCATGACCATTGGAAAAATTGTTGAAAAGGATTCAGCGGTTGCCAATTTTCATACGGCTCAGGGTTTCATGAAAAGTCATCCGCAAATGGCGAGACCCTGGGGACGCGGCGACCCGCTTTATCTTTGGGTGCGTCAGCAACTGCTGGGTTCAGAGCCCGACCCCAGAGTCCGGCAGGTTGCCGATGCGGAAGTCATTCGCATTGAAGAGGTGATCCGCCGCCTGCAAACTGAATTAATGGGAACGAATCGTGCCGAAGCCCTGAAGTTCATTGACGATGGAAAGATTGACGAGGCGTTGGCGTTTCTATATCGACAGAAAGTTGGCGAAGACCCGGTGGCCAGGGCGCAGGACCATTTTATCAAAGCGCAGTTTCATGAGCTAAATTTCGATTCCGGCAATGCACTTGACAATTATAAAAGCGCTGTTCGGCTGTCCCCAAATAATTCAACTCATATGAGAGAAACCGGTTTGTATTTGTTAATTTTAGGAGACTTTGATCAGGCTTCGCAATATCTTCAGAAAACCCCTGGCAACCAATTGCGAGCCCTCGAAACCAAGCATCCTAAAATAGCGGATCACTGGAATAACCTTGGCGATGAGGCTCGGAAACGGGGGGACAACAAGCAGGCCATTGAGTATTACGAAAAGGCGCGGGACAGTTTTCTGGAATCCGTAGGACCGGATCATCCGTTGGTCACTCAGATATGGACTCATCTCGGTCTGGTTCGATTCCGAAACGGGGATCATGATGAGGCTATCGCGAACTGGGAAAAGGCGGTGCAGGGAGCCATCAGGCATTTAGGGGAGGATCATTCGGATCTTGCGGAAAATTGGAATTACCTCGGTTCCGCCTGGCTGGCGAAAGGCGAGCTGGACAAGGCACTGGATTACTTTGAAAAAGCTTTAGAGAGAAACCAGAAAAATTACGGTTTCAATCATTCGGAAGTGGGTTTTGGACTCAGCCAGATTGGTGAAATATGGCGCAAAAAAGGTGATGGTGAAAAGGCCATCGAGTATTACCAAAAGGCGGCCAAGAGTTATGTGGCCGTTCATGGGCCAGACCACCCCAATCTGGCGGCCTTGTGGAATAATTTAGGCTCGGCCCTAAGAGCAAAGGGGGATTTTGATCAGGCCATCGTGAACTTTGAAAAAGCCCTTAGCATCAATAAAAAAACGCTGGGACCGGTTCACGCGCAGGTGGCGCGTGATTTGAACAATCTGGGAGCGGCACTAAGCTCCAAGGAAGAATATGATCAGGCCATTGAATATTTTGAAAAGGCGCAAGCAATTTTTGAAAAAGAGGGAATGGCCCGCAGTCTGGAAACGGTCAATAACAACTTAAAGGCCGCGCGCAAAAATAAATCTTTCCTTGATAAGGTAAATTCCTCTACAGCGCCTTAATTTTATTTTCTATCCTTTGCGCAGGTTCAAACGATCTCCAGAGTTTTCAGATTGACCAGGGTGGTCGAATGAATGAGGGCATTGTCGCCGCTGGGGCTGAGTTTGTTTCCGGCGACGTTGAGGTTGACGAGACCGGCGAGAGTCCTGGAATTTGCCAGGGCCTGGGCGCCTTCATCGCCGATCGCATTCAGTGTCAGCACCAACTTCCGCAGGCTGGACAGGGATTGAGATTTTGCGATAGCCTGGGTTCCCGGAGCATGAATCCAATTTTCGTTTTCCAGAAAAAGCGCCTCCAGGCGGACAAGAGTTTTGGAACCGGCCAGGGCAATCGCTCCCTTATCCATAATACTGTTGTTATTGAGACGCAGATGTTTCAGGTTGGAAAAATGTTCACTTTCCGCCAGGGCGGTGGCCCCTTCCGGGCCAAGTTTATTTTCACCCAGATCCAGAGTTTCCAACCCCTTCATATTGGCCGATTGCGCCAGGGCCTTCACCCCTTCTGCGCGAACATCGTTGTTGTTCAGGTCCAACAGTTTCAGGCCGGTCATGGTTTTGGATTCGGCCAGGGAAATGGCGCTGTCGGTGGTCAGGGAAGCATTGAGGAGCGTCAATTCCTGCAGTGTCGAAAAAGCGTCTGACTGGGCGAGTGCATAAATTCCGTCGTCGCCCACAGGGTTGTTGTTGAGAATCAGGCGTTTGATTTTTGGAAACGGATTGGACCGGGCCAGAGCTTCCAGTCCTGCGAAAGTGATGGAGTTGTCCGACAGGTCCAGGGTTTCCAGTTCCTCCAGGCAAACGTGTTTGGCGATTTGCTTCAAGCCATCGTCTCCCAGGCAGGTGTCTCGGAGGTTGAGGGTGCGCCAGGGCAGTTTTTGCGGCGCTTCGGAAATAGCCTTGATTCCCAGTGGCTCGATGCGATTATGCGACAGGTCCAGTTTTGTTAATCCGCTAACCACTGGAGAGGAGAACAAAACTTTTGCGCCCAGCATACCGATCTCGTTGCTGTTCAAGCTGAGCTCTGAAAGGTTAGATAAATGGGCCGATTTGGAAAGGTAGAAAATTCCTTCGTCGTCCAGGTTGTTGTTGGCCAGGGAAAGAATTTTCAGGTTGGAAAATATTTTTGCTCCCACCAGATGTTTTAATCCGGCAGAGGTCAAACCCGTTTGGTTCAGATTCAGGGATTCCAACCGACACAGGGGTTCGATTGCCGCCAATGCTTTAAAATCTTCCTCCCGCAATTTATTGTGGCCAAGATCGAGGCATTTTTTATCCAGGCTCAATTTTTCTTGCACCAGTACCCCGAGATCGGGATTTTGCGTGTATTTTTCAAAATACCTCAGGAATTCGAGACTGTCGTCGATGTCTTTCGCGTCTGCCATGATTTCGTGTTTAGGTGATTGGAAGGCTCAGTATAACACTTTGCCGGGCAATTTCTAAAATACAAGGAGGGAGACTGCAGTTTTTTACTAAAGGGCATCTCTAAAAATTAGTTTATTACAGGAAATCGAACACTGTACAAGGATTTCTTATATTGGTGGCACG